>CANOUM010000031.1 GCA_947570515.1 uncultured Clostridia bacterium | reverse complement strand
TGATGGACTCACCTTTTTCCTTGAACAGAACCCCAACATCGCCAAAACCATCTTGAATAAGGCCATCATGGCCGCCAGAGCCCGTGACGCCGCCCGCAAGGCCCGTGACCTGACCCGCCGCAAAACGGCGCTCGAGAGCACCAGTCTGCCCGGCAAGCTGGCAGACTGTTCTGACCGCGATCCCAAAAACTGTGAGATCTACATCGTCGAAGGCGACTCCGCCGGCGGTTCCGCAAAAAATGCGCGTTCCCGGCAGACGCAAGCCATTTTGCCGCTGCGCGGTAAAATTTTGAATGTAGAGAAGGCCCGGCTGGACAGAATCCTCGGCAACGCCGAAATCCGGGCGATGATTACTGCTTTTGGCACGGGTATCCATGATGATTTTGATATCAATAAGCTACGGTACCATAAGATCATTATCATGACCGATGCTGATGTGGATGGGGCTCATATCCGCACGCTGATGCTGACGTTTTTCTATCGCTTCATGCCGCAGCTGATTGAACAGGGCAAGGTGTATATCGCTCAGCCTCCGCTGTTCCGTGTGGAGAAGTCGAAAAATGAGGTACATTATCTGTATTATGAGAATGAGCTAAATCCCCTGCTCGAAAAGCTTGGTATGACGGAGCAGCAGATTGCTGATGGCGTGCAGCGCTATAAAGGCCTTGGTGAGATGGATGCCGATCAGCTCTGGGAGACCACAATGGATCCCGCAAACCGTATTCTGCTGCAGGTGCAGATGGATGATGCGGCGGCAGCCGATCAGATCTTTACGATGCTGATGGGCGACAAGGTAGAGCCTCGCCGTGAGTTCATCGAAGCACATGCTAAATATGCTCAAATTGATACTGTTGGATAAGGAGGTAGACTATGGACGAAAATCAGACTCCGCAGCATGACCGAATTGAGATTGTCAATCTGGAAAAAATGATGCGGGACAGCTATATTGACTATGCCATGAGCGTCATTACCACCCGGGCGCTTCCCGATGTACGCGATGGTATGAAGCCGGTTCAGCGCCGTATTTTGCATGCGATGAATGAGCTGGGCTTATCCCCGGATAAATCCTACCGTAAATCAGCCCGTATTGTGGGTGACACGATGGGTAAATATCATCCGCATGGCGACAGCTCCATTTATGATGCCATGGTGCGTTTGGCACAGGATTTTTCAACGCGCTACATGCTGGTCGACGGGCATGGCAACTTCGGCTCAATGGACGGCGACGGCGCGGCGGCTATGCGTTATACCGAGGCACGCCTGAGCAAGCTTTCGATGGAGATGCTTTCGGATATCAATAAAAACACCGTTGACTTTACCGCCAACTTTGACGGCTCGCTGAAAGAGCCTACCGTGCTGCCGGCGCGCTTTCCCAATCTGCTGGTAAACGGAACCGGCGGTATCGCCGTAGGTATGGCGACCAGTATCCCCCCGCATAATCTCGGCGAAGTGATCGATGCCGTTGTAAAAATCATTGATAATCATATGCTGGAAGACCGCGACACCACGATTGACGAGCTGCTGCAGATTGTCAAAGGCCCCGACTTCCCCACCGGTGCAACCATTTACGGCGTGCGCGATATTGAGCAGGCATATCGTACCGGGCGCGGGCGCGCAGTTGTTCGCGCGAATATGGAGGTTGAAGAGCTTCCGGGACACCGTCAATGCATCGTCGTATCGGAGATCCCCTATCAGGTCAATAAAGCGCGTTTGGTGGAGCGTATTGCCGAACTGGTTAAGGATAAAAAGATCGAGGGCATTTCGGATCTGCGCGATGAAACCAACCGTAATGGTCTGCGCATTGTCATTGACCTAAAGCGTGATGCCAATGCACGGCTTATTATCAATCAGCTTTATAAAAACACGCCTTTGCAGGATACGTTCAGTATCAATATGCTGGCGCTTGTCAATAATGAGCCCAAGGTGCTGAATCTGAAACAGATGCTGACCTATTATCTGGATCATCAGAAAGAGGTCGTGACCCGCCGCACTCAGTACGATCTGGATAAGGCGCAGGCACGGGCACACATCTTAGAGGGTCTCTTAAAAGCACTGGATTATATTGATGAAATTATCTCCATTATCCGTGCTTCCTCTAATGTGGCAGAAGCCAAGGCAAACCTGATTGCGCGTTTCGAATTCAGCGACGCTCAGGCGCAGGCTATCGTAGATATGCGTCTGCGTGCGCTCACCGGACTGGAACGCGATCGTCTGCAAAACGAGTACGATGAGCTCACTGAAAAGATTCAGGAGTATTTAGCTATTTTAGGAAACGAAAATATACTGTTCAGTGTGATCAAAGAAGAGCTGATGGTGCTGAAAGCTAAATATGCTGATCCTCGCCGCACCTACATTACCTATGAAGAGGGCGAGATCAATTTAGAGGATTTGATCAAAAATGAGAGCTGTGTCATCACGATGACCAACCTCGGCTACATCAAGCGCACCTCTTTAGACATGTATCACAGCCAGAACCGCGGCGGCAAGGGTATTAAAGGCATCGAAACCCGCGAAGAGGACTTTGTAAAACACCTCTTCATTGCCTCCTCGCACGACTATGTGCTGTTCTTTACAAACTGGGGCCGTGTCTATCGCTTGAAAGCCTATGAGATCCCTGAGGCCGGACGCACAGCCCGTGGTACTGCCATTGTGAATCTGCTTTCTTTGAGCGGCGGAGAACAGGTCAGCGCCGCCATCCAGATGAAAGAAAAGCATGATAAAGGCTATCTGCTGATGGCTACCAGAAATGGTATCATTAAAAAAACAGATCTTGCCGAATATAGCAATATCCGTACAAACGGTCTGATTGCCATCTCTCTGCAAGAAGGTGATGAGCTGATTGAGGTTAAACGCTCCAGCGGTAAGGATGAAGTGCTCATGGCTACCAAGCGCGGCCAGATCATTCGTTTCCGCGAAACCGATGTACGCACGACCGGCCGCAGCTCGATGGGTGTGAAGGGTATCACGCTTGGCAGCGGCGATGAAGTAATCGGCATGCAGCTTGCTTCTCAGGGAGATTCCGCTTTGGCCGTTACCGAAAACGGTATGGGCAAGCGTACTGCCTTAACAGAGTTTTCCGTGCAAAAGCGCGGCGGCAAGGGTAATTTGTATTATCGTATTACCGCCAAGACCGGTGATGTTGTTAGCTTTAAGCTGGTTTCTCCGGATCAGGATCTGATGCTGATTACAAACGGTGGCATCATCATCCGCCTGCGTGTACAGGATATCAGTGAGATTGGCCGTGTCACCTCGGGCGTAAAGCTCATGGGACTTGACAAAGATACTAAGATCGTCAGTATCGCGAAGATCCGCGAAGAAAAAATCGAAGAGGATCCCGCAGAGGAATAAACTTATCAGAACCAAAAGAACCGACATGATAAAATTCATGCCGGTTCTTTTTATAGAAATCCTTGGACTCATGCTGCAAGCTTGGTCCATAAAATTAAATTAACATGTACGCAATGGGTCAAGTTGCGTACATGTTGTCTTTAAAATAGCTATAATACATGCGCGCAATTCAGCGGCTGCATACATGTTATCACTCAAATCGACTAAGACCTTGTATGCAAACAACCGGATTTCTTGCAGCCGCTGACGATATCGAATTTTCATGCTCTGCATCACGCGTATGATCCCTAAAAAAGCCCTTCTCTCAGTCAACCGCTAAGAGAAGGGCCTCTTTATTTTACTTCTTTTTGCCTTTTCGAACTCTCAGAACTACGATAACAGCAAGAAGCACAATCGCGATCAGAAGCACCAGCAAATATGGTGTTACATTTGCCGTATCTCCTGTCTTCACGCCATCCGATTCCTGACCAGGCTCCTCCGGCTTCTCTTCCTCTGGCTTCTCAGCCGGCGGAACCGGCTTCTCATACTGAAGCGTATCCGAAGCCTCAATCGAGACGACATTGCCATTAATATCCGTCCCTATAGCCATGGCTCTATTGATGATCTCTACCACAGCTGCTTCCCCAAGGCCTTCAGCAGAAACGCTTGTCTGATAGCGCAGCCAGTAAGTTCCTCCGGCACGCACGTTCTCCGGAAGTATCAGACTAAAGCTATGCGTCTGCTCATCATAAACATCCTGCAGATTAAGCTGCTGCACCGTTCCATCCGGATGGATCAGCATAAAGCCTTCCGCTTTTAGCATCAGTTGCTCAGGCAGTGTGTCGGTAACCGTTACACTGCGCCATACCGAACCCTGCTGCGTGTTAGCAATCTCCAGCTCATATTCAATCACATCGCCCACTTCCAGCTTGCTGGTCGGGTGCGTGAGATTCCGAGAGGTCTTTGTGAGCTTCGGTCCCGGCGCCAGCGGTTTATCCTTCTCATCGGGATATACCTTTTCTGTTGTCGGTCCATTCTCGTCTACCCAATCATCCTCCGGCGGGAAGTATGGGTCGCCCGGCTCCGTGTCATCATCGACTCCGGGCACCGGCTCCTGTCCCTCCGGCAAGGAAGGATCCTGGCCATTCGCCCACGCAAGGTTACCAATGTCATAATCCTCCGGGCTGCCCGTCAGCTTCGCGGTAAAGATCACTTCGTACAGCTGATCAGAAGTAATCTCTCCGAGATATACTGAGATGATGCGGCTGGCTTCATCATAAACTGCTGCGCTCAGCGGGATATCTCCATCCGGCGTCCGCAGGATAATGCTCGCCGTATCCAGCTCAAGTCCTTCCGGAATACGGTCGCGTACAACTGCATTCTTCCACGTCGATTCGGCTTTGACATTCTTCACACTGATCGTATATTCAATCGTATCGCCCACCTGACTCTGCTCGTTCACACGATCCAGATTATGAGCTGTTTTTTCAATCACAGGCTCCGGCGCAGCCGGCAAAACGCCGTCCTGATCCGGTTTGTCCAGCTCGCTCGGGTACACAGGATCTGTCTCCTGACTGACAGGCGTCTTATCCGGTGCCGTACCAGCTGCCAGGGCAATATTACCGATATCGCTGCCGACTGCCTCCGGCTGAACCACAGCCTTAAAGGTAAGCCGATAATGCTGGTTATACTGCACATCACCCAGATTCACCGTGAGACTCCGGTTGACGCTGTCATACTGAACACTCGTACTATCCGGCGCCGGCACTTGACTGCTGCCAACGATTTCACTCAGCTCTATGCTGCTTTCCTGGACTTCCAGGCCTTCCGGAATATCATCCTTGATCTTAACATTCTTCCATACAGATCCCGGTTCACTATTCCAAACCTCGATCGTATAGGTCAGCGTATCGCCTACGCGGGTGTGCTGCGGCTGTGCGCTGTCATTGGAAACAGTCTTGATCAGATGCGGATCCGGTGCTTTGGGAAGAACAGATGTTGTTCCACCCGGATATACCTTCTCGGTCACCGCTTCCACGATATGCTGCGGATCACGATCCGTCGTACCCGAATTGGTTCCTCTGGCCTTAACCGAGTTACCAATATCCTGACCGGCCGCTTCCGGCTGAACTGTTACATTAAAATCAAGTTCAAATTTATCTGCCTTTGTGATATCCCCTACCGAAGCACTAATTGTGCGGGTAGCAGCATTATATGCAGGTACTATATTTGTAATCTGTGTTTTACTGCCATCAGCATTCACTCTATAGATCTTCATCGAAGCTGTGTCAACCTGCAGGCCCGCCGGAATCACGTCGCTGAGTACGACATTCTCCCAAATCGCCTGATCGGTATCATTCCATACACTAATTGTATATGGAATCACATCTCCAACTGTCGCTCCCATAGCGCCTGCCTGTTTTTCAAGACCTGGCAGTACCACGCCATCCAGATACACAACCACATGATGATCTCGCTTAGCATCCTCCCGGTTCATCTGAATAACTGTGCTGGTCTTCCCAATGAGATCCTCACGTACAACGCCGTCTACCTTCACCATCGTGACCTTATGATCTCCGACAGCCCAGCTAGCCTCATGTGCACCAGGTGCCATACCTCGGCCCGCGCCATATACACGGATATCCGGATCGTTGCTGCCAGGACCTACTACGTCAATGCTCAGCGAGAAATCGTTAGCATCCATTGGATCCGGCGGCGTACCGCGCTTGAGGTAGACCTTAACCGTTGTATTTGCCTGCACGTTATTCAGGCTCACACGGCTATCACCCTCCAGCTGTGCATCATCCAGATCGTTTATGTCACTCTCCAGATTGTTCCGCACTACGCTGATATGATCCACATAGTATCCTTCATCCAAGGTCCATCCTATGGATGTATTGGAACCGGCTGCAACATTCTTGGCAACCTCTCGTTCTCCTCGTCCGTCAACCAACTCAACATTGACCTGATACGGCGCATAGTCGGTCGCACCATTATCATCAACAAAGACATATTTCACGCTTTGCTGCTGAGTCACATCTCGGAAATAGAACGTATTCTGGAACTCATTTTCCGTGCACTTTCCGTAATCAGCCCGTGCACTAAGCAGCGCCGTAGACGCAGCCATCCTAAATCCTGCTCTTCTGAGCATTCTGGCAGCAGGCTGTTCTTCTGTTTCTTCACCCGGCAAAGGCATATCCGGATCCGGAAGAAGCTCAGGTATGATCTCTCCCTGCTGCAGAAGTTTACCGTTAAGGATTACACTCTCCAGCCGGTAGCCATCATTGGGTATACCGCGAACGATACCAAAGTTCTCTCCCCAATATACCGTACCTGACTTCACAACTTCACCATTGCCCTCATAGCTTACCTCGACATTGACCAGATTTTCTGCGAGATATACTTCAACCTTGTGGTTCTGATCAATTCCGGCAAAGGTAATCATATGATTCAGCGGGACGTCAATGCTCTTGCCATCTACATATACTCTGTCAACCTTATAGTGATTCTGAGGATCACATTTCCACTGAACGGTAACATCCGAACCCGGAAGCGCTGCCGTTTTAGGTGTAATCTGTCCTAATCCATCGTAGATATAGGTCTCGACCGTATACGGTACTACATCATCCGGAATTTCTACCGGTTGCTTCTTTTCACAGATGACCTCAACAACATGATCATCTCCTTCTACTAATACCTCGAGCTGCTGCTCCGCCGGAATGCTGACCGCTTTACCGTCAACCAATACCGTCTTCACATAGCACTCTTCCGCAGGCGTCCAGCTCACTACTGCCTTTCCGTCTTTTCTCAGGTTCAGGAACGGGCCGTTGATGGTACCATTGGTAATCTTGGTATAAATATCATAGAAGAAATCATCATCACTATGGGCATCGTTCTCACAGATCAGAACAACCAAATAGTCCGCATCGATGTTATGAATCGTATAACGGTTGTTTTCCGCATCGGTAATATCCATCTCGCTGCGTGATCCGTCTTCTCTGCTGATTGCATACAGCATAACGCTCTTCACGCTGCATCCTTCTGCCGGTGCCCATGTAATCTCATGGTCAGCTCCGGCCACAACCGTACCGCCGCCGGTAATCGTACCATTGGTTGCCTCCGTATCGATCTGATAAGAGTAGATCAGCGGGGGCTCGTCATCCGGCTGTTTCACACAGCTTACCTGAATCACTGTATTCGCTGTAATGTTATCAAGCGTATGCTGCCAGTTCTTCGGATCGTCAAACCCTTCGGTGAGTACCGTACGGTTTCCTTCCGCATCCGTTATCGTCACCTGATCAACCGTATATCCATCGCTCGGCCGCCATGTAACATCAAAACTGCTGCCCTTCTTGACTGAACCGCCGTTGCTGATCCAGCCATTATTGATCTCAGTCGTAATCGTAACAAAGCTGTCATCAGCCGGACCCTGTTTGCTAACATATACGACAAAGTCATTATTAGCATTGACGATAAACTTGAAACCATCCTCCGTCATACCAGCTGCTATCTCTGCTGCTGACAGGGTGTTATTATTACGCGTTACCTTATCGATCTGCCAGCCGGGCTTTGCCTTCCATGTAACGGACATTTCCGTTCCTTCTAATACGGACGGCAGCGACTCGCTCAGCTCCAGACCACTCGGATCTCCATGCGGTAAGATGGTAATGCCATAATATACCGGCTCCTTTTCCACATGTTTCCCCGTGTATACGATAATCTCATGATCCTTCGTTACATTATTGAAGGTATATTCACCCTTCTGTGCATCACAGCCGGGCAAGCTGTTATAGCTTACACCGTCGATTACGATTCGGGTGACATCATATCCGTCGGCTGCCTGCCATGTAGCTTTGGCCGAATCACCATCTTCTACATAATCTGCCGGATTTCCATCCACCGTCACGGCATGCGTTCCGCCGTTATCGACTACCACATTAATCACATGCGTGTTCACCGGCTGATCCTTCAGCTGACTCCGTACATCTACCGTATGATTAGAACGAATCGGATTAAAGTCGATATAACCATCTGCCGCATTCGCATATTGGTTACCATCTACCATAACAGAAACGATCTCATAACGGCTGTCTACTGTCCAGCTTACGGTATAAGATTGATGTTCTTCATCCGTAGTAAAGGACTCACTGATCGTACCATGGTCAATGGAAGTTGTGATGGTAAACGGTCCCTCATTCGGTTCCGGCTCCTCATCACGGCATTCCACCGTCAGCACATGATCACTGCTGATACCAACCAGCTTCAGCTTTCCATCCTCCAGCAGATCCGGGCGCTCTACCTGATCCAGCTTGACGCTGATCACATGATACCCCTCTTCTGGTGTCCAGCTGATTTCAAAATCCGTACCTTTTTCCAGTTCATATACACCAAACTCATTATCCG
This sequence comes from uncultured Clostridia bacterium, assembly GCA_947570515.1. Lineage (GTDB taxonomy): Bacteria > Bacillota > Clostridia > Lachnospirales > Bianqueaceae > CALWPV01. The sequence continues at coordinate 5,016 of CANOUM010000031.1, read as the reverse complement.
GTTCAAACGTACCGTTGATGATATTGGCTTCCAAATATACCTTCTCATCCGGCTCAGGCTCTTCACCCGTCTGTGGCATTTCACATACGACAACAATGCTGTGATTTGCGGTAATGTCAGTAAAGGTGAGGCTGTCTCCTGCCTTCTTGATCTGATCCTCTGCCAGCGCTACGCTGTCAATCGTTACACTCTTGACTTCATAGCCTGTATTCGGCGCCCATGTCACAGTGTGACTCTTTGTACCGTAATTCAGCGTACCGCCGCCGGTTTTAGTACCATTGGTCACCATGACAGAGATCTCAACCTTCTCTGGCTTTTCGGGCTCATTTTCAGGACCATACTCAACATAGACCGTATGATTCTGACGGACATCCTCAAATTCATAGGAGGTAATGCCTTCTGCCAGCGGAACCTCTACATTATCAACCTTAAATACTTTCAGCACCATATTGTCTTCATGTTTCCACGAAACCGTATGCGTACTGCCTTCTAATATATCTGTCTTAGTAGGCGTGATCATAACGACATTCTTTGCATCAGTTGCAATGCTAAAGGCCGGAATCTTTTCACACTCTACTTTCACCGTACGATCGCCTGTAATATTGGTCAGTTCAAACATACCTGCCGCTGCCGGCACAACCTGACCGTCTACCAATACATTGGTAATGCGATACCCCTCCGCAACTGTCCACTCAATCTTCTGATAAGCTCTGTCAGCCGCATTGGTCAGCGTAACCGTCGGTGTAATCGTTCCATGATCAATATGCGTATAGATATAGTTTTTCGTATTATCCGGATCTAACGATGTATCCGGCTCATACTGAACCACAATCACATGATCTGAAATTACATTTTCCAGCTTCAGGCTGTAGCTGCCATCACCATGATCTGTATACGCATCCGCGCTTAATGAAATACCATTCATCTGTACCGACTTGAGCACAAAGCCCGCCAGACCGCTCCATGTTACGATGCTGCTGCCGCCGTCCTCTACCAAGGCCGGAGCTGCATTGATGGTTCCATTATCATTCTGAACGGTAATGGTGTGCTTCTCGATCTGTCTGCACTCAACCTCGACACTGTGATCGGCTGTAATATCGGTGAAGGTAACACTGCCTGCCTCCACAAGATCCGGACGCTGTACATTATCAATCTGCACCTTGACCACACGGAACCCTTCCGGCGCATTCCAGACGACTGTCTGACTCTGCTTTTCCTCTGCCGTGCTTACCGTAATAGGAGGTGTAATCGTACCGCCATCACTAATACGGGTGTAAATTGTATACGCGGCCTCCGGATCAGGCGTCTCACTGCCGATCCGCTCACAAAGAATGATCACGCTATGATCACTGATCATGTTTTCAAACGTAAACGACTCTAACGTAACCGGTCTAGCCGAATCATCGATGATAATGGATGTAACCTCGTATCCAAATTCAGGCTCCCATGTAATAGTGGTAGACTCACCGGCCTTAACATGGGTCTGACCGCTTACTGTACAGTTTTTAGCTGTTACCGCTACGTCAAAATAAACTTCCTCTTCCGGGACATCCGGATTCGCCTCCGATGTGATCACCACATGGAATACCTCATCCTTCACTGCCCCTGTAATCGTGTAGCTACCGCCGGTATTGGCATTTCCGATATCCACCGGTTTGTCATTCACCGTCACAGAAACAATGTGTTCACCTGCTGCCGGTTTCCAAGTCACCGTATGATCCGTTCCTACCTGTACCTCGCAGTTGCCGCTAGCTATCGCACTGCCCGGCACTACATCGACATAATAAATCTCACTCACTGCCATGCTCAAACAGTTCACCTGAACCGTATGATCACTTGTGATATCGCTAAATGTGTACTCTGTACAAACGGGCATTTCTATTCCATCTACTACCACACTGGCAATATAGTTGCCCGGATCCGGCGTCCAGCTCACCGTATAGGAATCCCCTTCTCTAACGGAACGCACTGTTTTGCCGTCATCCATGCGGCCACCATTAATACCGGTTATGATGTCGTAGAACTGATCATCCCCGCCCAGATCAATCTGGCTTCTTTCCTCACAGGAAACCATAATCGAGCAGTTACCGCTGACGTTAGTAAAGGCATAGAGCCCGCTGTCAACTGCTGTTAGCTCATGTGTTTCTCCGTTTTCGGTAACCTCTACTTTGGTTACACGGTAATCCGATTTGGCATTCCAGGTTACAACATAGCTACCGTTTTCAGCAACCATTGCCGCTGCACTGATTGTACCGGCCACATTAGGCGTAATGCCTGTGCTGATCAAATACTGCTGCGGCTGTGCCGGCTCCTCGGCCTCTTCCAGCTCTACCTTCAGTACAATATTTTCCGGCATACCTGCCGCAAACAAAGCATCATAATCAAAGGTATAGCCATAGCTGCCATCTTCCTTCGTATACTCTGCTGAAGAAATTGCTGTACCGTTGATCGTCACACTCTTCAGAGAGAATTTCTCGCTGTCGCTCACCGACCAAACAACCTCTGCGGGCGCATCTCCCTTGCTCAGCGTAGCTGTCGCGGGGCTAATCGTTCCGCCTGCATCGATCACAGCCGTGATGCTGTACTGCGCTTCCTTCTCAAAGACAACCTTGACCGTAACATTCTGTCCTGCTTCATAAGCAAAAACATAACTGTTTCCGGTAAGACTTTGGATCACCGTACCATCCTCTGTCTTAATCAATTGTGCCGATTTCACATACCAGCCTTCACCTGCGCTCCATGTCACTGTATACGGCTCTTCGCCTTCACTCAGTGTAGCTCCGTTGCTAATCGTACCATTTCCTTCATACTCTGTGGAAACGGTGAAACGGTCTTCCTCTGCCGGCGGTACAATAATCTGGTCTCTCTCAAAGACAACCTTGATATTCACATCGCCTGTCAGCTCACTGTATCGAACCGTATAGGTTCCGCTTGCTGTTTCCTCATCGGAAAGACGTGTATTATCGACTACAACCTTGCTCACATGCCAGCCCTCAGCGGCCGCCCATGTAACGGCATGATTCTCGCAGTCTGCATCCTCCTGACGGATAATGCCGGCTCCTGTCACCGTACCGCTGCCTTCCTTGGACACATTGATCCTATATTCCGGCTGTGCCGGCTCCTCTCCTGTCTGCAGCTCATAGATCACCTCGATGAGATAGATCTGATTGGCTGCCGGATTTTCAGGAGTAAAGATCAGCTCGGTTTGACCCTGATCCGTGATCTCCTGCGAAATGCCATCAATCTTGATCGCCTGCAGCTGTGCTCCTTCGACCGGGGTCCACTGAATGGTGCTGCTCTGCGTCAGCTCACACTTTTCAGGCGCTGCCGCAATGCTCTGCACATTCTGTCCGGAAGTTGTAATATAATAATAATCCTTATCCTTGAATACGATATCGATGGTTGCATCCGCGCTCATCTCATCATATTTAAACGTATATCCATATTGGCCGGAGGCTGCATCATAAGTCCAGTCGTCAGCCGTCAGCACCTTGCTCGCACCGAGCGGTGCATATCCTGATACGGTTACGGATACAATCTCCGCACCATCATTTGGCTTCCACCATACCTCATACTGCTCGCCCACACTATACATCGTCTTCGGATTTGCTGCCGTACCGCTGCCAACCGGATTGACATTCACGGTATAGCCGGTGTTGCGCTCAAAGACAACATAAAGATCGACATCATGGCCATCATTATAACGGAAGGTGTACGGACTCGCCGGCGCATCTGCCTGCACCGCACCGTCTACCTTATAAACAACCTCTTTGACATGATATCCGGGGTTAGCCGACCATGCAATCTCTGCAGTCTCTCCTGCCGTTTTCAGCGTTGTGCCAGCTGTAATGCTGCCCATTGCTGCATCATTAACGCCAGTGATGACAGAGTATACCGCATCCCCTTCTTGCTTAGCAAAGTTCACCGTCAGCAAACGATCGGAATCCATCGTCTCATACTGGTAGGTATAAGTGCCGCTCGTGATCTCCACCGTCTTGGCATCACTGCCATCCGGTTTAGAATCCGTCACGCTCACAACCTCATAGCCATCCCCTGCTGTCCAGGTCACCGTATGCGTCTGACCATCCATATTGAGCACGCCGCCCTCACTGATGCTGCTGTCCGGACCATACACACCGCTCATCGCCGTCGTAATCGTCCGTTTATCATTCTCAGCAAAGGTTACAATAAGCGCTACATCTCTATGATCATCATATTTGAACTCATAGCTGGCAGGAATGCTGTTATCCGAATCTCGGTACGGCACCCCATTCACGGTAACCTCTGCCACATGCCAGCCAGCTTCAGCTGTCCATGCTACCACATGCGTTTCACCCTCGTGATACAGGGTCTTAGGTGCCGTCACAATACCAGAGCCAATCTTGCTTGTTCCGATAGAATGCGGCACAGCCGTCAAGCCACCCGGATTTTCATCCTTTTCAAAGGTAATCGTGATTTTTCTGTCAGAGCCATTCATAGATGCATAAGTGAAGGTATGACGCCCTGCAGCAATCGCTGCTTCATCCAGCACTGTCTTGTCACTGCCATCCGGTTTCGCAATCACAACACTCTTAACATGATATCCTGTATCAGCATTCCAGGTAACGGTCTGACGGTCACCTGTCTGATACAAAGTCGCACCGGCAGGTTCTGCCGTACTCTTCGCACCGCCGCCAATCTTTTCTACCGTTATCTCATATGCCGGGATTGGCTCAAGCTCAACATGCAGCGCCAGATCCTTCTTATCCGCATAGCGGAAAACAAACTTACTGTCAGCCAGTTCCTCCGCGGATGCTTCTCTCGCATTGCTGCCGTCAGGATCCGAGATTGTCACCTTTTTCACACGGTAACCGGTATTGGCTCCCCATGTGATCGTGCTCTCTCCTGCTGAGCGCAGCGTAACAGACGGACTTACCCAACCCATACTCACATCATTCAATGATGTGTTTATCTCTTAAATCGTCGCATACTCGTTTTCCTTTGTGGCGACAGGCTCCCCGTTCAGCCCGCAGGTAC
>CANOUM010000030.1 GCA_947570515.1 uncultured Clostridia bacterium | reverse complement strand
AGAGCCTCTTTTATCATCAATGCAGTTCCGCTAGGTGCATCTTTCTTTTGATTGTGATGATATTCCGCTATTTGAATATCTGTATCTAAACTTATTTCTCTTGAATAAAATTTTATTGTTTTAATAAAATGATATAACGCCACACTGAAATTTCCTGTCATAAAAATGGGAACATTAGTTGCTAATAGATTAATCTTTTCTATATCTTCTTTTGAAAATGCAGTTGTTGCTATAATAAGCGGTCTCTTCATTTTTTTATACTTTGAATAACTGCTACTCATAAAAGTTTCTGCGTTAGTACAATCAATATAGATATCGCAATCACCTGCTGCTTCAATATCATCTATAATTGCCAAGTCGTTCTTTCCTCCAATAAGTTCAGATATAGGTTTTCCAACATACCGGTTTCCTTTTCGAGCAATGGCAAAACAAACCTCAACTTCCTTACTTTTTAAAGCATTTCTCATGATAGCGCTACCCAGTTTACCAGTACATCCAACTACCGCTATTTTTATCATGTGTCAATTACCTTCCTTTCTGTATTGCTTCACTTGTGCAAACATCAATGATTTATTCTATTATACCATAAGTTCAGCTCATTCTTCGCTGCACACAAGTTCGCTGTAAGTGAACTTAGCAAGAAATCCCTCCGGGATTCTTGCGGTCGTTCTGTATCTTTATTATACCATGACGACATCGGAGTTTGATGCTCTGCATCAAACTCATAAGGCGGCTCAGGGATTTGATTAGCCAAAAACTGCCTTGCCGCCTTTATTATACCATAAGTTCACAAAACCAAATCTACTTTGAGTTCAATTTTCAATTTGCATACACATAATTTTCCAAATCCTACAAAGACCTGCAGGCAATCCCTCCGGAATTCCTGCAGGCCTTTTATGACGACACCGCAGGTTTAGCATAACATAAATGCTTGATGAGCCTCCCGGAGCAAACTCCTCCCTTTTCCAAACGCAAAATCTCTCACGCTAAGACCTCCTTGTTCTTTTAGTTGCGTGGTCGGCAAACTACCTCTATTCTAACAGTGACTTTTTTTCTTGTCTACTCCACCCATAGCTATAAACTCTTTTCTGTCCCACGGCCTATCCGTGATTTCCTTTGCTACGCAATGAAAACGGCCTCAACGGATTTCACCTTCAAGGCCGTCTGTGAATATTATTTTTTACCCTTTCTGGGATATTGGGGTGTGCCCGAAAACACAACCAAAAACTCTGATTATTTATTGTTCAGTGCAGCCTGTGCAGCAGCCAAACGAGCAATCGGTACACGGAAAGGTGAGCAAGACACATAGGTCAGGCCAACCTTATGGCAGAACTCAACGGAAGACGGATCTCCGCCATGCTCTCCGCAGATACCCAGCTTAATATTCGGACGTGTTGCACGACCCTTTTCAGCAGCCATCTGAACCAGCTGACCAACGCCGGTCTGATCCAAACGTGCAAACGGATCAGATTCATAAATCTTAGCCTTATAATAAGAATCTAAGAATTTACCAGCATCATCACGGCTGAAACCAAAAGTCATCTGCGTCAGGTCATTCGTACCAAAGGAGAAGAACTCAGCCTCCTCTGCAATCTGATCAGCAGTCAAAGCAGCTCTCGGAATCTCGATCATGGTACCAATGTGGTACTGAATGTCAGAATTCTTCTCTTTCTTAACCTGCTCTGCTACTTCAATGACAATGTCCTTAACATATTTCAGCTCTTTTTTCTCGCCTACCAGAGGGATCATGATCTCAGGAACGATATCATAGCCTTCCTCTTCCTTAACTTCAATAGCAGCCTCCATAACCGCACGAGTCTGCATCTTAGCAATCTCAGGATAGGTAACAGCCAAACGGCAGCCACGATGTCCCATCATCGGGTTAAACTCATGCAGCTCATCACATTTTGCCTTTACCTGCTCAGGCGTCAGACCCATATCGTCTGCCAAAGCTTTGATATCTTCGGGATCCGTAGGAACAAACTCATGAAGCGGGGGATCCAGATAACGAACGGTCATCGGACGGCCCTCCAAAGCCTTATACATAGCTTTGAAATCACCCTTCTGGAACGGAATCAGCTCGTTCAGCGCTTCTTCTCTGGCCTCCACTGTATCCGACAGAATCATCTTACGAATCTTGGGAATTCTGTCTGCTTCGAAGAACATATGCTCTGTACGGCAAAGGCCGATACCCTCAGCGCCCAGCTTAACAGCATTGATCGTATCTGCAGGCGTATCTGCGTTGGTACGAACCTGCAGCTTACGGAACTGGTCAGCCCAGCCCATAATACGGCCAAAGTTTCCGCTTACGGAAGCTTCTACTGTCTTGATGTCGCCCTTGTAAATCTTACCGGTAGTACCATCTAAGGAAATATAATCGCCCTCATGGAACGTATAACCGCCCAGTTCAAAGAATTTCTCTTCTTCATTGATCTTAATTTCACCGCAGCCGGATACACAGCAGGTACCCATACCACGAGCTACTACTGCAGCATGGGAAGTCATACCGCCGCGAACCGTTAAAATACCCTCAGCAGCATGCATACCCTCGATATCTTCAGGAGAGGTCTCCAGACGAACCAAAATGACTCTCTCGCCAGCCTCATGATGATCCTTTGCCTCTTCTGCCGTAAAGTATACACGACCTGCAGCAGCACCCGGAGATGCCGGAAGCGCAGAACCGATTACTTCGCCGGCTTTCAAAGCAGCGGTATCAAATGTAGGATGCAGCAGCTGATCCAAAGACTTAGCCTCGATACGGCATACAGCCTCCTCAGGTGTGATCTTTCCTTCATCAACTAAATCGCAGGCGATCTGAATAGCAGCCGGAGCTGTTCTCTTACCATTACGAGTCTGCAGGAAATACAGCTTACCTTCCTGAATCGTAAATTCCATATCCTGCATGTCCGCATAGTGATTTTCCAGTTTCATAGCCAGCTCCATAAACTGAGCATAGCACTCCGGCAAATCCTTCTCAAGCTGCGTAATCGGCTGAGGCGTACGAACACCGGCTACTACGTCTTCACCCTGTGCATTAATCAGGTATTCACCAAAAATACCTTTCTCACCGGTAGAAGGATTACGAGTAAAGGCAACGCCGGTACCAGAGGTTTCACCCATGTTACCAAATACCATAGTCTGCACGTTTACAGCAGTACCCCAATCACCGGGAATATCATTCATTCTTCTGTATACAATAGCACGGGGGTTGTCCCAGGAACGGAATACAGCCTTTACAGCTTCCATCAGCTGTACTTTAGGATCCTGCGGGAATTCTTCCCCATTCATGTTTTCACTGTATACTTTCTTAAAACGATTAATCAGCTCTTTCAGATCTTCTGCTGTAAGCTCTGTATCGTAATGAACGCCCTTCTCTTCTTTCAGCTCATCAATGATTTTCTCAAAGAAGCTCTTGGGAACCTCCATAACAACATCAGAGAACATCTGAATGAATCTTCTATAAGAATCATATGCAAATCTGGGGTTTCCGGTCTTCTTTGCAAAACCTTCTACCGATACATCGTTCAGTCCCAGATTCAGGATGGTGTCCATCATACCAGGCATGGATGCTCTTGCGCCGGAACGAACCGATACCAAAAGCGGATTCTCAGTATCTCCGAACGTTCTGCCATTCAGCTCCTCAAGCCAAGTCATCGCCTCAAAAATCTGACCCTGAATTTCTTCCGTAATCTTTTTTCCACTGGTATAATAATCTGTACAAGCCTCAGTGGTCACGGTAAAACCTTGGGGAATCGGCAGTCCCAGTCCGGTCATCTCGGCCAGGTTTGCGCCTTTACCACCCAGCAGGTTACGCATGGATGCGTTTCCTTCGGTAAAACGGTATACCCATTTGTTGCCCATGTAAAACAACCTCCTAAAAGTTTTTTGTTTTTATTTAAATTGTCGCCTCTGTGCTAACGCCAACCATATGGCAGATTGATTTCTTTGGCGAACAATTAAAATCGAAATTGATCTGAAAAGTATGGCAGCAGCTGATCAATCGCTACTCTCTCCTGCTCCATGCTGTCTCTGTGACGGATCGTAACACAGCCGTCCTCCAGTGTATCAAAATCTACAGTCAGACAGAACGGCGTACCGATCTCATCCTGTCTGCGATAGCGTTTACCGATACTGCCTGCGTCATCATACTCTACATTATAATGTTCAGACAGCATTTTGTAAAGCTCCTCCGCCTTTTCTCCCAGCTTCTTTGAAAGCGGCAGCACCGCCATTTTAACAGGCGCCAGCGCCGGATGAAAACGCAGTACCGTACGCACATCGTTTTCACCAATCTCCTCTTCATCATATGCTTCGCAAAGAAACGCCAGCGTAACCCTGTCGGCTCCCAGAGAAGGCTCAATACAATACGGCACATACTTTTTATTCTGTACCTGGTCAAAATATGTCATATCAGCACCGGAATGCTCCTGATGCCGCGTCAAATCATAATCCGTACGATCAGCAATGCCCCAAAGCTCGCCCCAGCCAAACGGATACGTATACTCAATATCAGAGGTACCTCTCGAATAAAAAGCCAGCTCTTCTTTACTGTGCTCACGCAGACGCAGATGTTCTTTATGTAGCCCCAGTCTATACAGCCAGTTTAAACTGAAATCCTTCCAATATTCGTACCACTCAAGATCGGTTCCCGGTTCACAGAAAAACTCCAGCTCCATTTGTTCAAATTCCCGCGTCCGGAATGTAAAATTACCGGGCGTAATTTCGTTTCTGAAGCTTTTACCAATCTGACCGATACCAAACGGAATCTTTTTACGGGTTGTCCGCTGTACATTTTTGAAATTAACAAAGATACCCTGCGCCGTTTCCGGTCTCAGATATACCGTTGCCTTGGCATCCTCTGTAACGCCCTGAAAGGTTTTAAACATCAGATTAAACTGACGAATTCCCGTAAAATCAGTCTTTCCGCAAACAGGGCATACAATGCCTTTTTCAGCAATATACTGCTCCATCTCCTGATTGCTCCAACCGTCCAGCGGCGTTTCAGCTGTAAGGCCGTTGGCAAACAGATAATCCTCAATCAGCTTATCAGCTCTAAAACGGGATTTACACGCCTTACAATCCATCAGCGGGTCATCAAAATTGCCTACATGTCCCGTCGCAACCCACACTTCCGGATTCATCAGGATGGCACTGTCCATTCCGACATTGTAAGGATTCTTGGCAATAAAAGCCTCCCACCAAGCCCTTTTTACATTATTTTTAAGCTCCACGCCCAACGGACCGTAATCCCATGTATTGGCTAGGCCGCCATAGATCTCAGAACCTGCATACACAAAGCCCCGCGCTTTTGCCAGAGCAACGATCTTTTCCATCGTTTTTTCCAATTTTACACATTCCTTCCATATTAGCGTAATGCTAAGTATCAACCGAAAGTATAACAAAAGAAATGGTAAGTGTCAAGGCTTACCATCTCAAATTCCCAATAAAATCCAAACTTCCATACTGCCGCTGCGTCTGATGCAGAAGATATCCCACCGCTGCCTCATCCAGCTGCTTCTGTATCTCTTTTTCCGCCTGAAATGAATAGATTTTCTCCATCGGCATTTCCGTTATGTACTGCAAAGCCCGCAGCCCTCCGGACGTGAGCCGTACGCCAGCTCCGCTTGTCTTACACTGACCACAGACAATCCCGCCCGATGCGAAATCAAAGGTCATTGGTTCCAGCACTGCTGGAAAAGCATCCATGCGTCTTCCGCACTGCCGGCAAATCCGTAATTCAGGATAAAATCCATTTTCGGAAAGCGCCCGCCAGACGAAGGCATCCGCTACCAGACTTTCAGCTCCGCTTTCTGTTTTGCACTGGGTCAGCAGGCCGCGCAGCAGTAGATGCATCAACATCTGATTTTCCTGTCCGTCTAAAATGAGAGTTTCCGCTACCTCAGCCATAAAAGCAGCATAGGCCAGACGCTCGAGATTGTTACGCAGTGCATAAAAGCTTTCGATCAGCTGTACTTCTTTAATGTAATAAAAGCTTTGCCCCTTACTCAGGACATAATCACCGTAGCTAAAAAGCTGTGACGCAGCGCCCCATTTGCTTTTAGGTGAAAGGGCTCCTTTCGCGATAACAGAGATTTTGCCTATTTCCCTTGTCAGCATAATCAGCCGTTTGTCCTTGTCCCCCATAGGAGCTTCTTTGATAATCAGCCCCCGCATCCTGCTCTCCTTCATGCCTCTCCTCTTCTGCTATGCTGCTTCTCCATGCCAGATAATCCTCAATTCGGCCTGTCTGCTCAAAACGACTCCAAAGATAATCCATCCCTCTGCCTCCTTCCGGCTGCTGCCGGTATGATGACTTTATTTTCCCTTTTGGATGGATCTTTTATACTGGAAAAGTTTAGCGAGAGCCTGCTTCCTTAGAGCTCCTTTTTATCAAATCCGAAGTTTTTAATCAAAAAGTCGCTGTCTCTCCACCGCTCTTTAATCTTAACCCAGAGCTGCAGGTTGACCTTAACGCCCAGCATCCGTTCTATATCCTGCCTTGCCCTGGAGCCGATCTCCTTGAGCGTACGTCCGCCTTTACCGATAATAATAGGCTTATGGCTATTCTTCTCACAGATGATCGTAGCGTTAATATCAATTAAATCGCGCCCTTCTCTTTCCGTAAAGGTATCGATCACCACAGCAATGCCATGGGGAATTTCCTTTTGCAGCGTGTACAGCGTTTTTTCACGAATCATCTCTGCCACGAGCTGCCGTTCCGGCTGATCTGTCAGCATATCCGGAGGGAAGTAAAAAGGTCCCTCCGGCATACGCTTCATGATCTGATCGAGAAGAATCTCTTTATTCTCTCCCGTTTTGGCACTGACCGGAATAATTTCCTGAAACTCATACAAATCCTTCAATTTTGCAATTGCCATCAAAACAGCATCTTTAGAAACAGCATCCACTTTATTGATAACTAAAATCACCTCTGCATGCTGCTTTCTAAGCTTAGCAAGAACATCCAGATCCTCCTGTTTAAGCTTTCCTGCTTCCACAAGAAACAGGACCAGATCCACGTCTCCAATAGCTCTGCTGGCAGCCTCAACCATATATTCTCCTAACTTGTGTTCCGGCTTATGAATACCTGGTGTATCAATAAAAATCATCTGGCATTCCTGCTCGGTCAAGACGCCCTGTATACGATTTCTGGTAGTCTGAGGCTTGCTGGAGGTAATGGCGACCTTCTCTCCCAGCAGCTGATTCATCAATGTAGATTTTCCCACATTGGGCCGTCCAATCAATGAAATAAAACCTGATTTTGTCATAATTTCTGCTTTCTTTCTTCAAAACTTAAAACAGTGTAAGGATCGTCTTAAAGAGATCTTGACTTGCTTTTATTTTTTCTTCTGATCCTTGTACACAAATATATGGCTCCTGCATCGCCTGTGTTAGCGCTTTTGCGCTTTGACGAATCTGTTCCTGCGTAGTACCCAGCACCTCATCCCTCAGCTGCTGCAGATATTCCGGTGTTATACCGGATTCCAAACGGAAACAAGCAGCCGCTCCTTTCATCGACACCGTTTTTACGGGATCCAGACCTGCAATCGTGCCAATGATATATTTTGTCATTTCCCTTTCACTGCAAGAGAAGTCTTCCATAAATGGCCCGGCCTTTTCAAATACCTCGACAGTTCGCTCCAGATTAGGATCCCGGAACGATACCAGCTTGATCCGTCCCTGCCGGTCGATATTCTGAAAACATCCGTATGCGCCTCCCTGCGCGCGCACCTGTGACCACAAATAATCCAAATACAAAATGTGTCCCAGTACGACCATTGAACCATGATAGGGCTGTGTAAAACGCCCTGTTTTGGCTACATACTGCACCTTGCCGGATGTGATCAGTCCCTCATTTTTCACCTCGGGCCGGACACGGACCACCTGCTCGCTGGCATGCTGACTTTTGCCTGCCGGCAGATCCTCAACCAGCTGCTTGGCCGCAGAAAGAATTTCTTGTTTTTCTTCTGTCTGACAAGTAATTCTAAAGCTGATCTGATCCTGACGGATCAAAATATCCAGCACCTGCTGCATCCGTTCAATCACTTCGTCTGCTCGCTGATCAAAATGCTGATCCAGCTCTTTCATGAACAAGAAGAAATCGACGCCGGCTACCTGCTCACTATATGCCATGATAGGTGAAAAATAAGACATCGCGCGATTGCCGGCAACCGTATGTCCGGCTCTCATCATAGATTGTTCCATCCGCGAGCGGTTTTCCGCTACAATCTCCTTTAACCGGCTTTTATCAGAAAAATCTGTATGCAGCAAGATTTCCTTTGCCAGCTCAAAAGCGGTCTGATTTTCTTTGATCAGATATTTGGTATTCAGATAAAAGTAAGGCACAAAGCTGCCATCCATTTTTTCCAATAACGTAATATCGGTGTTCAGATTTCCGAGGTGACAGCCAATCTCATTGTCCAGATCCGTATAGGTGTAGCGCTGTGTATTCATCATTCCCAGCACGCCTGCCAACAGACCTGCATAGGGCAAATCCTTTTCCGGCAGATAGTCCATATTAAAATACAGACTCACATACGCAATATGATTGGTAAAATCTTCATAGATATAAGCCGGTTTTTCCCCCACACTTTCCAAAGCTGCTATATATTGCGTCTGTTTAGGATCAATATCCTGCCGCTCCAGCAGCGGCAGCTTCTGCAGCTCCTCCGGTTTATCCGGACTTTGCTGCCGCTTCTGAATCTGTTTTGTATCGGCCACAAGCTCCGCCACCTCTTCCTGCGTAAGCCCTGCCTTATACGCATCCAGCTTTGTCCTCACCGCCTGCTGTACCTTTTGATTCAGGCCCGGCTGTGGCCGCAGCATTACAACGGCTCCATGGGTGTTTTGTAAAAGATAAGTCTCAATCATGCTTTCAAAGAAACGAGGCGTTTGCCGAATATGACTAAGCGGTTCTTCATAGGGCAGCAGCTGGAATGGACTCTCACCATAGAGCCAGCTGTCCATACAAGAGATATTTAGCATAAGTCCTTTGGGCATCGAACCGAAATTGCTCTCTCTCAAAGAAAACTCTGTCGAATTGAGCGTAGCCTCTACCAGCTTGGGATCCAGACCGTTTTGTACAATCTCTTCCAAGGTCTTGCGAATGATGCGCACAAATTCATCCTTCTGCTCCGGATCTGCATTTTTAGCTACAATACTAAAGCTTGGCTGCTTCATGCCGGCATTGGCGGTTGCATATACCTCCTTGCCAATCCCCGCCTTTAACAGCGCCATTTTAACAGGAGCGGATTCACAGCCTCCCAGAAGCTGTGCCAGCATATCCAGTCCATAATAATTCATCGGGTCTGTGGAACGACCGGCAACCACATTATAGCTCAAAAAAGTCTTTCCCTTTGTATCTTCACCGTCAGCTAAAGCATATACCTGTTCAACTTCCCGAATATTCTCAAAGGCCGCTTGCTCCGGGATCTCTCCCTTTACAGCAGATTCTTCAAACTCCTGCAGATATGCTTCGTGCAGAAATGTCAGATGCTTTTCCATATCTCCATTGCCATAAAAGAAAATATAGCTGTTAGAAGGATGATAATACGTTTCATGGAAAGCTCTGAACTCTTCATATGTCAGATCAGGAATAAAATCCGGATCTCCGCCTGAGCTATTGGCATATATGGTATCAGGATATAAAGCCTTATCCACCGTATCGCTCAGCACCGTTTCCGGAGAGGAATAGGCTCCTTTCATTTCATTATAAACCACACCCTTATACTGAATATCTCCATCCTGCTCCTCCAGCTCATAATGCCAGCCCTCTTGTTTGAGGATAAATGGATCATGACGCAGGTTTGGATGCAGTACCGCATCCAAATATACATCCATAAGGTTGATAAAATCCTGTTCATTTCGGCTTGCCACTGGAAACATCGTCTTATCCGAAAAGGTCATCGCATTCAAAAAGGTATTCAGCGAGCCTTTAAGCAGCTCCACAAATGGCTCCTTGACCGGAAATTTTCTCGAACCATTTAACACACAGTGCTCCAGAATATGAGGGATTCCTTCATTATTCGCCGGAGGCGTACAAAAGCTGATGCTGAATACTTTGTTATCGTCTTCCGGAGCATATAAATAAAAAACCGGTGCTCCTGTCTGATTATGACGATATAGATATCCGGTTGCATGATATTCTGCAATTTCCCTCTTTTCAATCAGTGTATAATTTTGAACTTTCATTAAACATCCTCCCAAGTCTAAAATCCATCTGTTGACTGCCTAATTTACCTTTTAAGTATACCGCTTTTTCCCTTTTTTTACAACAAAAAAAGAAGGCATCTTTTCAGCCTTTTTCAAAGCTTTAAAGATACCTTCTTTTAAACCGTGCTCCTGATTCATCATAGGTTGCTGACTGGCTGCGTTGCTGACTGGATTGAATCATTCATTGCTGATCTTATCAAGAGCTTTATTGATTATAACGCTGCCCAGGTTTTGGGCCCTACAATACCATCGGCTCCAATACCGTTAGCTGCCTGAAAACGCTTCACTGCTGCTTCCGTACTGCTGCCGAAAATACCGTCAATTCCGACCTGATAGCCATGCTTGACCAAAAGCTGCTGCAAGGCTTTTACATCGTCTCCGGTACTGCCGATTTTCACAGTCGCTCTCGTCGTCGTTGTATTACCATTGGCATTCCCTCCGGTGAGCGCTGCCCATGTTTTCGGTCCTACGATTCCATCAGCTCCAATACCATTGGCGGCCTGGAAACGTTTCACCATCGTTTCGGTCGTACTTCCAAATATTCCATCAGCTCCTACCGGATATCCAAGACGTGACAGGTGCTGCTGCAATTCCTTAACAGCGTCTCCTGTGCTTCCTCTTTGTATCTGCGGTTTAGAAGTACTCGTCCCCGGATTCGTAGAGGTGTTTCCATTCGCATTTCCGCTGGTAAGCGCCGCCCATGTTTTGGGTCCTACGACTCCATCAGCTCCAATACCGTTAGCTGCCTGAAAACGCTTCACCATCGCTTCTGTTGTACTTCCGAATATTCCGTCTGCTCCCACCGTATAACCAAGACGTGACAGGTACTGCTGCAATTCCTTGACGGCATCTCCTGTACTTCCTTTTTGTATCTGCGGTCTGGAACCTGGATTCGTTGTTGCACTTCCACTTGCCTTAATGAGCGCTGCCCATGTTTTAGGTCCTACCACGCCATCGGCTCCAATACCGTTGGCTTGTTGGAACTTCTTCACGGCTGTTTCTGTATCTCGTCCGAAAATGCCATCTTCATCTAAGCCATATCCCAGCTTATTCAGCAGCTTCTGCATTTCCAACACATCACTGCCTGTTGAACCATATGAAACGGTTGCATGGGATGTGGAAGGATTTGATGGATTCCCTGGTTCAGAGGGTTTCACACTTCCTCCGGTTACACATTCTACATAGGTATTGATGATCACAGTCCAGGTGTCGGTACCGACGATTCCGTCGCTTGTCAGTTTATTCTTTGTTTGAATATCCTTGACGGCACGCTGTGTATTCGCATCAAAGGTTCCCGTCACGGCAACATAGCTGTATCCGATCGTTTTTAGATAGCCCTGTATCTCTTTTACATCTGAACCGGTACTGCCTAGCTGAAGCTCATTACGCAGCCCGGCAGCCGGACCTGTATAGACCGGATCATCCCAGTAATCACTGCTTCCATCCGCCTGTACGCCACTTCCTCCAGCCGTTACATATAAGCGAACAATAATCTCACCATATGAATCATGATGATTTCTGGCATCTTCAAGACTGCTATACTGCTTCGGGTCATAGCCCGGTACTGCCCATTTGCCTCCCAGACCTTCCCATTTGGTAACGGATCCTCTTACCGGATATTTGAAGCGCGGATCCAAAAGCTTGCGTCCGCTTGGAATCTCACTCTTGCTGGCATAGCTGTACAAATTCTTCAGGCGAATTATACTTCGCATAATCTGACCCGTCTGCATTCTTTAATCCACAAAAATTATAGTAGCTGGCATTCGCCTCGCCGCCGTATTTCAGATACCCCGTTTCCAGCATTGCCTGGAAAAAAGCAATATCGCCGCGGATTCCATAATAACCGCCAATTGTCAGATATGCATTCGCTACCTGCTGCGCATAAGCCTTTGTGATCCCGGTGTTATTTTTCATCAGAAAACTAACCATGGTATCCGCGCTCATTGTGGAAGAGCCCTGAATCGGGTTGTTATACCAAGTCGTACTCCCGGATTCCTCTCCGGAAAAATGTCCGTTATATGTTCCCAGCTTAGCTTTAACAGCCGCCTTAAATTCCCACCAACGTGCCCAGTTATTATCGGCCATTGTCAGAGGGCATACTTTTGTGCCGGAATCATAATGCCGAACCAAACGATCCAAATTCAGATCATACTTCCAAAGCAAATAAGCTGCCAAATCAATGGTATTTGTCATCGCTTTGTTGTAATTTCCATCTGAATTGATACACATTTCAATCCCAATCGAGTTATGATTGCTGATTGGTGTAGCCGGCGTCTTATATTTGACACCGCAGTGCCATGACCCCTCGCTATCATCGATGATCTGTACAACCTGCTTATCATCGACAAAATAATGAGCGCTGGCTTCTCGGTTGGCACTCGCAAAAAACTGATAATGCGCCATAGCGTCCGAACCAGCTTTCGTATTGCCGGTATCATGAATTACGATATATTCGACGTTGTTATAATCGGTATACTTATTATAGTTAATTTCATACTTATGAAAAGCAATACCCGGCGCCAATCCCATATTGGAATTATTGGCTCTGGCTGAAAACATCGCCGCATTGCTTAACAGTCTGGCATTGGCATTACTGTACAGCGAAATGCTTTCGAGCTCCATGCTCCCTTCTGCTGCAGCTTGACTTTCATCCAACTCAACATCGTCGACCACATCACTTTCGGAGGATTCACCTCCAGTGGTTTCTGTTTCAGAGCTTTCCTCCGAGGCATCGGCGTCTTCGTCCGGATTGTTAGCTGCATTGGAATCTACGTTGTTTGTTTCTTCGCTCTGATCAATCTGATCGTTTTGATCGTTCAGACTGCTCTGATTATTCGCTTCATTCCCCGTTTGATTGCTCTGTACCACTTCTTCATTCTCTTCTTGTACCTGCGCTTCACTCTCCTGCGCTGCACCAGCCGCTAACGGCGACATAACTGCAGAAGTCATGAGGAAGGTGACTGCAAGTACAAGTGTAACAGATCTTTTCCATCCTTTTTTCAACATCTCACCTCCCTGCTTAAAAAGGATGGCATCAGTATACCATCCTTTTTTCAGCTCGTCAACAAATGAGACGCGAAGTTTTAACAAATTATGACCGCTTTCTTTATGATCCATAATAATCATTTAAAATTTGCTGTGCAAGAGGTACGGCTTTTTTGTCGCTTCCGCCATTTTCTATCAAAATGGTAATCGCCAGATCCACCTTGCCATCGACCTTTGTATACCCGGTAAACCACGAATGATCTTCCCCCTGATCTACCTGAGCAGTTCCCGTTTTTCCATATACCGTACATCCAGCCAGCTGTAAAGAAGTTGCTGTTCCATGCTCGACGACGCCGGCCATAAGGCCTTCCAAAAAGGCAGCTTCCTCTGCTTTCATCATCGTTCCCCAGAGCTTAGGCAGATTCGTTTGTACCTGTTTCCCCTCTGCAACAACCACCTGATCAATCATGTAGGGCGTATATAAAATTCCCTGATTAGCAATCGCACAAGTCAGCATATTCATTGCAAAAGGCGTAAACTGCGTCTCTCCTTGACCAATTGCTGTCTGCGCAATCATTCCATCACTATCTTCATCGCTCACAACAACGCTGGTTTCGGACTGCGGCAAAATAAATTCAAATGAGCTGCCAATCTTAAGATATTCTGTTGTACTGCGAATCGCATCGCCTCCCATAAGCACTCCGGCACTGGCAAAAAAACCATTACAGGAATCCGCAAATCCATTCTTAATGTCCATTTCACCATGAACAGCTCCTCCCGCACATCCAAGGGTTTCATTCCCTACTTGATAAGCTCCCGGACATATATACCGATACGTCTGATAATCCGACATATTCCGATACATCGTCAAAGCTGTTATGATTTTAAACGTCGATCCCGGCGCATATAACCCCTGCGTAGCTCTGGTATACAACGGACTGTCCTCCCGGTCTGCAATTGCCTCCCAGTGATCTTTGATATCAGCCGGATGATAAGACGGCGTTGATACAAAAACCTTGCATTTTCCTGTTGAAGGTTCCGTAATCACAACAGCCCCTTTATACTCTGCCATCTGCTCATA
>CANOUM010000029.1 GCA_947570515.1 uncultured Clostridia bacterium | reverse complement strand
CGGGATTTAAAACCATCTTCACGTATATTATTCGTTGATCGCGTCCTTCAAAGCCTTGCCGGGTTTGAATTTAGGAGTCTTGGAAGCCTGAATGGTAATGGTCTGCTTGGTCTGAGGATTGATACCGGTTCTCTCAGGTCTTGCAACCACCTCAAACGTGCCAAAGCCTACCAGCTGAATTTTCTCACCTTTCTGTAAAGAAGTGGTGATCACCTCTTCAAATGCTGCCAATGCCTTCTCTGCGTCTTTTTTTGTCATTTCAGCTTTCTCTGCCATAGCAGCTACTAATTGAGCCTTGTTCATTATAAATCTCCTCCTATGGAATAAAATAATCCTGCCATCCGTAAATGGCTATCATTTATGTTCTGCACATTACTGCAGGCTGCTGCAGGGACGTATTCTTCCCTTTGCATTCAATACTCTATTATATATATACGCCTTCCCGCCATTTGTCAAGCCTATTTCGTCAAGAAGATGTAAATTTTGTCCTCCAAACTCATAATTTCACTCAAAAGCCGTGCATATCGGGCATCATTCCCATACTTCCGGCGCTGCCGGCGATATAAAACAAGCGTGCTCAGGCGCTCCCACGCTACTCCGGATGCCTCCATCAGTTTCTTCAATTGCGGACTCTCCTCTCCAAGCCACTCAGCCATGACTTTCCGCCGCGTTGCCAGATCCGTCAGCTTCCAGTTGAGAATATCCCCCTGTTCTATAAAATCATACTCCGTATCCGGCGCCGATAAATCCAGCTCCGGCGCCGATAAGCACGTCATCAGCAGCTGAATTGCCCGGCGGCCTCTATAAAGCCTCTCCTCTTCATTTTCATATTTCAGCGCCTGTTCCTGTCTATATCCGGCGGCATAGGCCGCAAGCAGTTCATGGCCATACTCTTTCAGACGGCTTCTGTTTTCGTCATGCCATTCCACATAGGCCAGCTGAAACATCTGGCGAAGAACTGCGTCCACCTCACTTTGCTCGATCCATCCAAGCTCAGGATTGCGCGGATACGGCACATAGCCAGCGCTGTGAATGGAAGAAGTATCAAAATAGATATAGCGCCCGTTCTCTTCCCCTAAAATAACAAAAATATGATTGGGCTGCTGATAATGCGCCGTATTTAGCGCAGGATAATAACGTGCTGAAAAAGGAAGCAGCGGATGAATGGTTCCGATATAAGCCTCTTTTCCTTCTGCCAGCAGTTCATGCAGCTTTTGCAGCTTTTCTTCAAAGCTTCCCTCTACAAAGCTATATTCATACAAATGATGTGAGCTCCAATCCTCCAGCTCAATCGAAAAATCACCGCTTTCTTTTTGCAGCCACACGCCTGGCTGTAAATCATGAAGACACGCCGCTATCTGCTCTTCACGGCTCAGTCTCTGCCTCGATACAGCCAGCCATGATTTATCCCGGCACATCATCATATTTTGATACAAAAAATCCGGCTTTCCCTGATAGGTTCTAAATTCGTGATTCCATATAGCATCTTTCATTTGATTTCTTCCCAATTCTTTTGGCTGCGCAGCCACTGCCGCAGCCATTCGTTTTTCATGGTATCCTTCCAGCGATAACGCTGAACCCACTGCGGCAAAGCAGTTAGCAGTTCTTTTTCAATCTCTCTTCCCAGCGCCCGGCAGGAAAGACAAAACAAATCGAGACTTTTTTCATTTTGATTTAGCCCGATACAGCCAACTAGTCCCAGATCACGATAAATGTCTGACATAAATACGGCCTGCAGTTCATATCCCTTCCTGTTCTGCGCCAGCTCCTCTGTCATATACCGCACTCCGTTAGTACAGCGATTGGCTCTGCGGCTCAGATCACTGATCCGCGGCAGATCTGATTCCTGTGCCGGCCGAATCTGAATTTTGGTATCCAGCTGTCTTAAAAATTCTTCATAGCTTACTGCGTTTTTTCTCAGCTCTGCCCGCTTGCCGTTATCCTGATAGGTCTGTAGCCGCAGCTGATTCTGATCATTTTGATCCTCAGGCATAATCCATATCTGCTCTGCCAGCTTCTGTGAAATCGTCTCTTTTTGAAAGCATACACTGCCCATTTGGGGATAATATTTCTTTACCTGCGCAATCTCCCACTGCTGATCATCAATCATCAGCATATCCTGCAGATCGATCTGCAGGATTTCTGCCAGATCTGCAATCTGCTCCGATTTCGGCTTCCAGTCAGCCGACCACGCGGCAATATCGTCCTCTTTCAATACCATAGCTGTGTGCTGACGAAAAACCCTCTTCACGTCTTCCGGATCATTTTTGCTGCATACGGCCAGGATAATCCCATGCTCCTTCAAGCGCTTAAGCAGCGTTTGAAATTGGTAGTAGGCCTTTCCCGCGCCCGTTTCGGCTAGTTGAATACCGGTCATTCCGTCTTCGCTGATGACGCCTCCCCAGAGTACGCCGTCGCAGTCCAGCACGATACATTTCTTTCTGCGCCCATGTTTGGTCTCATACAGCCGCACCGCATGAATGGCTACCTGTTTTTGCAGGGCAGCGCTATAATTATCTCCCCATCGTTTCTCTCCGGCTGCCCTGCAGCGCTCCAGGCCGATCTCAGCCATGATCCATTCTAAATTGAGTACGCCATCGCGTGCTAAAGGCGGCGCCTCGGTCTGATTTGGCGGCCATGCCGCCCCGTAGAATGGAAAAAGAGGATTAGAAAGCTGTTCTTGACTCACTCTTATATCGGCACTGTCCTGATTAAACTGCACTGCCTGCGGTCCGGGCCATATAATGCGTACGTTGGTGCCGGCAGCTTTGGGACGCTGACGCTCCTCCCAGGGAATTCTGATCATATGTGCTGCCTTGCCCAGTTTTGCCCAGGCTTCCTGCAGAAATAGCTCAAACCATGGCTGCAGCGGCATATCGGATAGGATCTCTACTTGAATGCGCTCTGCCGCTTTCTGCTGTAAACGCTCTATCTGCTGTTTTAACTCTATGTATGTCATACTCCACCAAATATCTTTTGATTTTGCTTTAGCTTTTCCTGATCCTCCGGAGTTAAAAGACGGCGTACAACTTGAGGAAGCTCTGGATTGTCGAGCCGCTCTGCAAACGGAAGCGGCCAATCCTTTTTTTCTGCTTTGGCAAGTCCAAACTGATCGAGCAGCGCTTCGCCTTCGGGCGTTTTCAGGTCGGCGATCTGTTCTGCCAGCTCCGGCATCTCGCAGGCCGCAGCCGTGTGATATAAAATATAATAAAAATAAGGCTTTAGCCGATAGGTGTCCATCCAGCAGGTCAGGGCACTCCAGTCCATCTCATCTTTGCGCCGCTGCCAGAATGCTGCTATATCTAGAAAAGCTTTATACGTGATCGGATTATATTCTGCTAAATGATATAGGCTGTTCATGTCTTTATAATGATGCAGACAGAGCTGTAAAAATGCATCAGAAATGGATAATGCGGGAACCTCCAGACCATAAATCTGCAGCATCTCACAGCGTTTTAAAAAATCAGCTACTAAAGGGCGCGGTCCGTCCCATTCTCCCCACAGCAGCTCATAATTGATATCCAGCAGTAAATTCCCAAGTGAAAGCTTTTTTTGATAGGGCGCCGTCTGATGCGAAAAGGCTTTGGCAATGACCTGTTCCTGCCGGGTCAGCTGTTCTGTCTCAAAGCCGTCCTCCAAAAGAATTGATTCGAGTTTTTTTAAATTCTTTTTTTCTATCAAAAGATCAATATCACTGCTTTGCCGCTGTCCAGGCTCTCCAAATGCCTGACAGGAAAGGGCCTCTCCTTTGATAATGGCATATGGAAAGTCTGCTTTTTCTTTTAATAAAGAAAGCAGATATTGATACTGTACTTTTACCGCTGCTTTCCGCAGTAACGCCTCTGTATTCATATGAGCGCCTTTTCCATTTTTTCAATGGTATTCATAGCATCCAGCAGCAGATATTCATCATCAACCTCTTTTCCGCTTTCCTCTTCAAGTGCCACTATGATTTTTATAAATGCGATGGAATCCATGCCCAGCTCACGCAGATCCGTCTGTTTTCCGGCTTTGCCGGCTTCTTCACTAATGAGTTCTGTTAGTACCTTGCGAATGATTTCTTCCATTGTTTCCTCCTGATCGTTCGTTGGTTTTATAAACTGTATCTTTGTTATATGATCATGACATGTATCGCTCAAAGACAAGATTGGCATATCGTTTTTTTGCATGCATGTAATGATCGATATAATGAAGATAGTTGACTGCAATGCTGAAATTTGCATACATATTAGGCTTAAAACAAATGTGCTACCTGTATGCAATTCCTTTTTTGCATACATATCAATTTAAGCAATGAGGGTCTACATGTACGCAATTTTCTACTTTGCATACACATAACAGGCCATATCTCGAAAGGACTTGTATGCAATCAAGTGACTGCATACATATGACCGCTCAAATCATACAAAGACTTGTACGCAACACAAGTTTGCTTACAGCGAACTTGATAAGAAATCCCAAAGGGATTTCTTATACGATGACGACATCGGAGTTTGATGCTCTGCATCAAACTCATAGCGCAGCACAAACACTTGATTAGCCGAAATACATCTGGCTGCGCTTATTATACCATGATGGCATTCTTTTTTCTAGCTAAATCCATATATTGTAAATATTTGAAGTATCGTATAAAACCTGATCTTCTTTCATGCATAAAAAAACCAGCCGTCATCATGACGGCTGGTCGATCGTCTCCATTTTAGAAATCGAAATTTCATATGCAGTGCGCTGCTCTACCTCTCCCTCTTGACCGACTCGTTTTTGATATTGCCTGCTTTGAATGCGGCCCCAGATTTTGATTCGGCTTCCAACCGGAAAATTAGCAGCAAACCGTGCATTTCTTCCCCATGCAATAGCTGGAATATAATCTGATTTATTATAAGGACGATTCACTGCTAATAGCAGATCTGTAATCTCTCTTCCCAACGGCGTCTTCCGATAAATCGGTGCTTTACAAACATATCCGTCTAAATAAATCTGATTGGGTGTATCCCATCCTTTTAATTCCTCTTCTTCCAGCTCTAAAACTTCCAGATCCCGAACAAATACTGAAAGCAGCAGCTTGCTCTTATTCTCTGTATGTTGATTATATGATCGGAACTGTCCCTCTATGCGAATCATATGTCCGCTGTATGTCTGTTCCGGATTCAATAATCGATTAGAAATCATCACCGGAATCTCATCATATGAATCGGATAGACGCGTAACCTTTATTTTAGCTGTATAAAAATCCTCTCCATATACCGTATGGCTATACACAAGCTCATCCTCCAGCTTTCCTACGATTTCTACCATATTATTTTTAATCACCTGCTCCGTCATTTCCAGATCTCCCTCCGTATTGTATATGTGTTCTTTTACCCAAGCGGCTTTTCTCTTTGCTCCGCATTCTTCCTATATATACGTAAGGTTTTGGAAAATATGACTATATGGCTTGACAAACTTCTATATAATACCGTATAATATCACTATATTAAAATCGTTTTAAAAACAATTTTAAAATTCTTACATCAGGAGGCTTTATTATGAAACTTGGTATTAGCAGTTATTCCCTGAACGCTCATCAAAAAGATGGTACAATGAATATCTTAGACATTGTAGATTGGGCTAAAGAACATGGCTGTGAGCATCTGGAGCTGGTTCCCTTTGATACTCCCTTCTTATTAGAAGATGGTTCTATCAATACACCCCTTGTACAATCCATCAAAGACAGAGCCGATTCCGTCGGATTGGAGCTCTCCTCTTTCTCCCTGAACGCCTGCGTATTAAAAGACACTGAGCAGGAAGTACGGGATGAAATTGAACGAATTAAAAAATACATGCAGATCTGTACCATGCTGGGCATCAAAAAGATGCGTCATGACACCTGTACCGGCCAGCATCCGCAGCAGATCAACACTCCCCAGCAGTTCGAAAAAGATTTCCCCCATTTAGTTGCTGCCATTCAGGAACTTGCTGATTATGCAGCTTCTATCGGTCTGAATACTACGCTTGAAAATCATGGCCGCTATGTCAACGGCGCCGACCGCATTATTCGTCTCATTGAAGCCGCGAACCGTCCTAACCTCGGCATGACGATGGATGTCGGCAACTTCCGCTGTGTGGACGAAATCAATGATGTGTCTGTCGCTAAATGCGTTTCCTACGCTGACTGCATTCATTTAAAGGACTTCTACATTCGTCCTGCCGATCGTATGGTCACAGAAGGCGAAGCCAGCTGCTTCGGCGGCCGCTGGTTCCCCACCTGCAGCGGCAAAACCTTGCTGCGCGGCTCCATTCTGGGACAGGGAGACCTTGATATTTGGAACATTCTGAGCATTGTCAAGCACGCCGGTTATGATCAGCATATCTCCATCGAATTTGAAGGCATGGAAGAATGCTGCGCCGCAACCGATATGTGCCTGAAAACTGCCCGTTACATCTGGGATCATGTATAAGTCATAAAGCCCCCCCTTTTTAGTCAATAAAAAAGCATTGCTGGCCGCAGTCAGCAATGCTTTTTCTTTACTTATTCCTCCCAGTCGAGCGCTTCTCCCAGTGAAGAAGTAACGTCTTCTTCTTGCTCATAACTCCCCTCTGACAGCGAAATTTCCTCTCCCTGCTCTATATCCCGCATACTCAGCGAGATCCTCCTGTTTTCCGGATCCGTGCTGCGCACCAAAACATTGACCAGATCGCCCTCCTTCAATACTTCACGCACGGTTTGAAGATGTTTTTCGCTAATCTGTGAAATTGGCAAGAATCCTTCCAGCTCGGTTGTCAGCTGTACAAAAGCTCCGCCCGCAATCATATGGGTAACCGGCTTTTGCATCAGGATATCGCCCACTGCAAAGGGCAGCCTCGCCCATGGGTTCTCTCCCACTGCCTTCAGGCTCAGACTGATGCGTCCACGCTCTGCATCTACCTCCTGTACCGCCACTGTAACCTCATCGCCAATCTGCAGCATTTCAGAAGGGTGCTTAACTCTGCTCCATGCCATATCGCTCACATGCAGCAATCCTATCACGCCGCGCTCCAGCTCAATAAACGCCCCATACTTCTCCAGCTTCACCACCTTGCCCTGACACCTGTCACCAGGTTTTAATGTGTGCAGGGCATGCGCCTTCGCCGCCTTTTCCGCTTGGCGGAGCAGCTCCCTGTGCGAAACCGTGAAATCACGCTTTTCTCTGTTAATCTCCAGAATCACCGCTTCCAGCTCCTGCCCTGCATATTCTGCCAGATCTTCTACGTAATGATCTGAAACCTGTGATGCCGGCATAAATCCTTGTATGCTCTGGTACTGAATCCGCAGCCCCCCTTTGACGGCTGCTTTAACCTTCACACGGATACTTTCTCCATTTTGACGCTTCTGCTCCAGCTCATCCCAAACAACAATCTTATCGGCTTCCTTTTTGGAAAGCAGGATCTGGCTGCTTCGCGAATCCACACGCAGCACCATCAGCGTTAGCTTAGTGCCCTCCGGGTAATCTGTTATCGTCTGTCCGTCGTATAATAACTGATCCTGTGTCAGGATGCCGTCCATATAGCTGCCGATATCCACAACGGCGCTATCGCCGCTGACCTGCAAAATCGTTCCTTCCAAAAGATCACCATTATGCACCTGCCGGAATGAAGCCTCCAGCATTGCTTCAAAATTCTCCATCGATTCCATATCCATCCCTCCTTCTTTCCTCCGTATAATTTTCTTTCATATTGGTACTATACTAGCGCCGCTGCTGTTTGACAAGCCTTTTATTCCTTCCAGTCTAAAATATTTTTATTCTGCGCACGCTCTCCTTTTTGCTGCCGCTTATACTTGGCCTTTTCAATCTTTCTAAAATTCTTATTGGCCACGCTCTTTTCAATCCGCTTGATTCTTGCTGCTTCCTTTTTCAGATTCTGATAGGATTTCCATCGTTCTACGGAAAGCCACCCTTCTTCGATCGCCTCTCTCACCGCGCATCCAGACTCATTCTGATGCGTACAGCTGCGGTAACGGCACTGTTTCTCCAGCTCCTCCACTTCGCCAAAGACCTCGTCCACCCCCGCCTCGCTATCCCAAAGCGCAAGTGTTCGCATTCCCGGTGTGTCCATGAGCGCCACGCCATTGTCTGTCATCAGCAGCTGACGATGCGTAGTTGTGTGCCGCCCTTTGTCGTCCTGTTTTCTGATCTCGGAAACCTTCATGCGCTCCTCCCCCAGCAGGGCGTTCACCAAGCTCGACTTACCCACACCCGATGACCCCATCAGGACAATGCTCTTGCCCTCTGTCATATAACAGCGAAGCTGATCGAGCCCTGCTCCTGTATGGCTGCTGATCACATGAACATCAACGCCTATACACATGCCCCCCACCTGCTCCTTCAGCCGCTCCGCATCCGCTGCCAGATCGCTTTTGGTCAGTACAATCACAGGCGTTGCACCACTGTCCCACGCCTGCACCGTATATCGTTCAAGGCGGCGCAGATTAAGATCCTGATTGCAGGAAGTCAAAATCCATATATAATCCATGTTGGCTGCTACTGCCTGTTTACCGCTGCGCTCCGTTGCACCATTATAGCGATAAAACACACTTTTTCTAGGCAAAATTCTCAAAATTTGACATAATCCGCCCTCCTCCTGAATCTCCACCCAGTCTCCCACTGTTGGAAATTCTTGCTCCGCATCGCGGAAAAACGCTGATGTTTTTAGCCTTCCGCTTTTCGCTCCCTGCTGCGTCATCAGTTCCAACCGCTGCTTATGCTGTCCGATCACTCTTGCCATGCTTGTTTCTTTCAAATTCAAATGTCATACTCCTTATGTTTTGATTTCAGAGCATAAAAAAACACGCCTTCGCGTGTGAATTTGCCCTGTAAAAAAGTAAAAGATCCCCGTCAAATCACACACATACCCTCCTGCAACATGTTCATCTCTCCCTTCTTTACAAGTTTGGTTTTCCTTTTTTAGTATAATTTTTTCTTTTTACATTGACAAGACAGAATTTAATTATAATCAATCTTGTTTATTTACCTTCTGCCTGTATGAAGCATCTTCATTTTAGCCATATTAGTAAAAGTCATATCAGCATACAAAATCAAACGGAGGAAAGACTATGAATAAAGCAAAACCTATTTCATATCAGACACAGGAACTTTTAAATCACGTATATCAGGGCTGTCAAATGGGAATGGACAGCGTACACCGCCTGATTGAAAAAAGCAAATGCGAAAAGACTAAAAATCTTCTTTTGGATCTGGCTCATGAGCATCGGCGCATTATGGCCATCGCTGCAGAGCAAATGCGGCCCTATTTAACTGCGCCCCGCGACATCGGCCCTATGCAGAAAATGCGTACCCGCTTTGTTGCTATGCAGGTCTCACCGCATCACCCGGAAAAACGAATCTCCAAAACCCTTGTTCTTGGTTCCCGCATGGCTCTTAAATCTCTCATGAGCAATCTCAGACGCTATCCTCTGGCTACCAGCAAATCTCAGCATTTAGTAGGCGAGCTGATCGCACTGGAAAAACGAACGCTGCGTGAAGGCCTGCGACTTTCTAAAAATGCTGTTTAAAGAGCCCTTCTCCATAAAACAGCAGAAGCATGAACAATACAAAGCGAAACTGCAAAAAACCGTTGCGCTCCTCAAAGCTGCAACGGTTTCTATTATCTACCTATTCCTCATAGTGCTTTTCACCAATTGCTCTGCAAACTCCACCACTACTGATATGGGCTCCTGCATGTTTTCTGCAATCCATTGAGATAAAATCCCATTACAGCCATATGCAATATAATCATAAAGCCATCGCTTTTGCGTAGGTGAAAGTTGTTCATTGGCTGCGCTTTTATCCATGACCAGATCAAGTTCATAGCATATATCAAATACTTTTTTGGGAAACATGGGATCGCCATGATCCGAGAAAAGAGATTTATATATCTCAGCGTCTGCTTTAAGTGCCTCCATAATAAAGGATAGTGTCTCGGAAAAACTCTTTTCATTTGCCTGCACAATTTTTTCTTTTAATTCATTGAGAAATTGTTCCTCTATTTTATCCAGTAAATCATATACATCAAGGTAATGCTTATAAAACGTAGCGCGATTGATTTCTGCTTTATCACATATTTCCTTAACCGTAATTTTATTGATTGGTTTCTTCTTCAAAAGCTCTACAAAACTGTTTTTTATCACCATTCGTGTATAGCGCAAACGAGCATCTAATCCCATATACCCCACCGCTTTCCGTCATTTTTATCAATTATGTAATTTTATCAACATATTCTTATGTTTTGATGAAGATATTTCACTATCAAAAACACTGATGGTTGTTTTTCTTTCATATTGTTATTATACTAAATTTAAGAAAATTAATCAACAATAGTTGCTGATTTTTTCTAGATCAATCATAGGAGGACATGGTTTATGTTGACAATGTGTATTTTGGTACCCATTATTATGGCATGTGCTATGGGAGGAACTATCGGCTTAATTAAGCTGATTAAAAAATTTTTACCAGACGTGGAATTACCAAAAAAGTACTCTACAAAAAATGAACAAAATGAAACTGAAAAAAAATAAAAAATGTGCAATCTACAAGGCGCCTTTCCCTCATTGCTGAGAGAAACGGCGCCCTGTTACTTTTTGCAGCGAATTGATAATGAGAACAGCTACTGCAATTTTAATCAGATCCGGAATGATAAATGGAAATACACACCAGCCCAAGATCGTTATCAAGCCGGTAGCTCCCATTGTTTTGGCATACACAACGGCAAACCAAAGTGTACCAAATGCATAGCATACCACAATCCCCAGCACCATGGAAGCAATCAGCACCGGCAAGCGATTTCCTAAACAGCGCTGCATGAGCCACATCACAAGCGTTGTCCCTAAAAATCCAATAATATAACCGCCCGTTGTCCCTGCCAGAACATTGAGTCCCCCGACAAAGCCCGAAAAAACCGGTACTCCTACAGCTCCGAGAAGTATGTAGATCAATACCGCAATTGTAGCACGCTTTCCTCCTAAAATGCCGCCCGTCAAAATAATTCCCATCGTTTGCAGCGTAAATGGAATTTCCGTAGGAATCGATATCCATGAACATACAGCAATCAGCACCGCAAAAACAGCAATATATACCATTTCATGCGTTCGCCCCATTGTCTTCGTCATCTTGTACTTTCTCCTATTGTAATGTAAATCATGATTCCGAAGCTTATTATAAAACAACAAAAGGAGATTGTCAACCTTATATTTAATATAGGGTGACAATCTCCTTTATTCATACTGTACTTATTGCAGCTGCATACGTGCGGTCTCTTTCGCTGCTTGGACCGCTTCTTCCGCTTTCGTTACATCCTTGCCGCCGGCCTGCGCCATATTAGGACGGCCACCGCCACCGCCGCCGGCCGTTTTAGCGGCTTCTTTTACAATATTGCCGGCATGAGCGCCCGCCTTAACGGCAGCCTCTGTTGCCATGGCAACAAACTGAAGCTTTTCCTTACCGCCGCCTAAGATGATCACACATTCACCCAGCTTATCTTTCAGACTATCGCCCAGCTGACGCAGTGCATTCGCATCCAGCTCCGGCTGATAGGCCGCCAGTACGGCAATCTCTCCAATTTTTTCTGCTTTCTGCAAAAGCTCCTCTGCGGTGCCTGTCGCCATTTTGCTTTGCAGCGCCGCCAGCTCACGCTGCAGCTCCTTGACCTGCTCTGTCAGACTGACTGCCGTTTCCACAAGCCGGTCTCGATTCGTCTTAAGCACCGAAGCCACCTGCTGCAGCTCCTCTTCCTGCTTTTCATAATATTCCAGTGCAGCATCTCCTGTAAGCGCCTCAATTCGTCTCACTCCGGCTGCCACTCCATTTTCGGAAATGATCTTAAAACTGCCGGCCTGCGCTGTATTCGCAAGGTGTGTACCGCCGCACAATTCCTTACTGTAATCGCCCATCGAGACCACACGCACCGAGCTGCCGTATTTTTCGCCAAACAGAGCCATCGCTCCGCTCTTTCGAGCCTCCTCCATCGTCATGATGTCCGTCTTCACTGCAAGACCGGCCAAAATCTGACGATTGACCTCACGCTCTACTCTTCCAAGCTCCTGCGGCGTCATCGCCTGAAAATGCGTAAAGTCAAAACGCAGACGCTCTGCCGTTACATAAGAGCCCGCCTGCTCCACATGATAGCCCAGTACATTGCGCAGCGCTTTCTGAAGCAAATGCGTTGCACTGTGATTTCGGGCCGTAGCCATTCTATTTTGCTCATCTACGACCATCTTAGCTTTTTGTCCAACCGTAACCATGCCCTCTAACACCGTGCCCACATGGCCGATTTTATCACCGATCGCCTTAATTGTGCTGTCAATCTCCACTAAGCCGGTATCCGTCTGAATCGTTCCCTGATCACCTTCCTGACCGCCCATCGTAGCATAAAACGGCGTTTTATCCGTAAAGACCGTCACTTTAGTTCCCGGCATAGCCGTATACAGGATTTCTTCTTCGCTAGTCAGCGCTACGATCTCTGAATCCACCATCCACAGACGATCGTATCCGTCAAATTCCGTCACCATTGCCGGATCCAGCTCATGATAAATCGTCTCCTGCGCGCCCATATAATTTGTCTCGCCGCGTGCATTTCTAGCCCGCTCTCTCTGCGCGTCCATTTCCTTACGGAAGCCTTCTTCATCCAGAGCAAACCCCTGCTCCTCCAGAATCTCCTGCGTCAAATCCACCGGGAAGCCATAGGTATCATACAGTTTAAACACCTTTTCAGCCGCCAGCAATTTTTCACCGGCCGCCTTCATCTCCTCCATATATCCCTTCAAAATCGTCAAACCGCCGTCCAGCGTCTGATAAAACTTCTCCTCTTCACTGGAAAGAACCTTATTAATGTACTCCCTCTTATCATTCAGCTCCGGATACGCATCTTTTGAATTTTCAATCACCACATCGGCAACCTCTGTCAAGAACGGTCTGTCAATCCCCAGCAAACGGCCGTGACGTGCCGCACGCCGCAGCAAACGGCGCAGCACATATCCTCTGCCATCATTAGACGGCAACACGCCGTCAGAGGTCATAAAGGTTACAGAACGCACATGATCTGTAATCACACGAATGGATACATCCGTTTCATGCTTTTTCCCATATTCAACGCCCGCAATGCGGCAAACGCTGTCGCGAATCGCTTTCATCGTATCAATATCAAACATCGAATCCACATCCTGCACGGCCACTGCCAATCGCTCCAGCCCCATGCCGGTGTCGATATTTTTGTTTTTCAGCTCCGTATATCCGCCGGCGCCATCCCCTTCAAACTGGGTAAATACGTCATTCCAGACCTCCATATACCGGTCGCATTCACATCCCACCGTACAGCCCGGTTTGCCGCAGCCATATTTTTCACCGCGGTCATAGTACACTTCAGAGCAAGGACCACAGGGGCCGGCTCCATGCTCCCAGAAATTATCTTCTTTTCCGAAACGGAAAATACGCTCTGCCGGAATACCGATTTCTTCATTCCAAATCTGAAAAGCTTCGTCATCGTCCAGATATACCGAAGGATATAAGCGATCCTTATCGAGTCCCACAACTTCGGTTAAAAATTCCCACGTCCAGTGGATCGCTTCGGTTTTAAAATAATCTCCAAAAGAAAAGTTTCCCAGCATTTCAAAAAAGGTACCATGCCGCGCTGTTTTGCCTACATTTTCAATATCGCTGGTACGAATGCATTTCTGGCAGGTGGTCACCCGTTTTCTCGGCGGGATTTCCTGTCCGGTAAAATAGGGCTTTAACGGCGCCATGCCTGCATTAATTAAAAGCAGGCTCTTATCATTTTGCGGTACCAATGAAAAACTCTTCATCCGCAAATGCTCTTTCGATTCAAAAAAGGAAAGAAACATTTCTCTTAGCTCGTTTACACTATACTTTTTCATGATTCTCCTCCAAAAAATAATCCTTAGCACGCTTCACATCTTTAGCAAGCTGATGATAAAGCGCTTCTACGCTTTCAAACCGGATTTCCGGCCGCAGAAATTTCAAAAGCTCTACCCGAATGCTGCATCCGTACAGATCGCCCGAAAAATCCAGGATATGCGTTTCTGTACGCAGACTCTCTCCTCCTACGGTCGGATTATGCCCTACATTAGAAATACTGGGAAGGCACTCCCCGTCAATATATGTTTTTGAAACATAGACGCCGCTTTTTGGCGCTAACCTCTTTTCCTCCATAGGGATATTGATTGTCGGCGTCTGCATTCTCTGTCCCAGCTGTTTGCCCTTTTTCACAGTTCCCTCTATAAAGTAGGGACGCCCCAAGAGCCGGGCGCTCTCTTCCATCTGCCCCTCTTCCAAAAGTTTTCGGATTCGG
>CANOUM010000028.1 GCA_947570515.1 uncultured Clostridia bacterium | reverse complement strand
CCTCTTTGTAAAAATATATGATGTATTATATGACAAAAATTAGTAAATTTCAACAAAAAATTCTATTTTATTTATACTTTTCTATTGACTTTTTGCTTTATATATTTTAAAATACTTTTAAAAAGCCCCGCATTTTCATCTTGGGAGGTATCTTCATGCATTTTTTCATCCTGGCCTATCTATCCTTTTTTATGCGCACCATCTGCAACAAAGAGTACACGCGGTATTTTTCACATCGTGAAACCAATTTATTTTTTAATGCGATCAGCCTAACGATAACCTGTGTGATCAGCGCCTTTGCCGGAGGTATCGCCAAACCTTCTTGGCTGCTTTTACTGCTGGCAGCTCTCTTTGGCATTATCTTTATTGCGACTGTCTACCTGCTGCTGATTGCTCTTTCCAAAGGCCCCATGGGACTTGTTCAGCTCATCTACGGCATGAGCTCTGTGGTTCCGATCACCATTGGATTAACGGTTTTTCATGAACCGATGAATCTGACCAAGGGTCTTGGCCTCGTTTGTGTGCTGCTGGTGCTCCTTCTTTCCTGGCGCGACGGCGAAGCCAAAAACAGCACTTCCGTTTACATACCGGCCAAGATCTGGCTTCCCATCACTTTACTGACAACACTGCTTAACGGCTGCCTGAGCACGATTCAGAATATGACGGTTCAATGGGCTGAGGGTGCCAGCATTATGGTATTTAATTTCTGGGCCTTTTTGATCGGCGCTTCCGTTTGCTGGCTGATCCTGCTGATTCATAAACTGCGCGGCGGTCACTTTACAGAAATCACAGCGCATCCCAAAGCCTTTACTGTCAGCTCTCTGCTCTGCGGTCTTGGCTCCTCGGGCGGCAATATTTTAATTATGTATTCGCTGCAATATATGCCGTCCACCGTGGTATATCCGCTGCAAAGCTCGCTTGCCACCGTCTCGGTCTATTTGCTTTCTCTGCTGCATTATAAAGAAGGCCGTACTAAGTACGGCTATCTAATGATTGCAATTGGAATTGTGAGTATTGTACTGCTGGGAATTTCGTAAATTATATACCGTCTATGAGTCTCACGGCTGCTTCTTCAGCCGTGAGATTTTCTATATTAACCTTCTCCGTTTGCAGCGTCTCATACAGCGGCAGTCTTGCAAGACTGCGCTCTATGACATCCTGCATTCTCACGCCGGAGTCGATATCTTTTTGCAGTTGTTTGGTCAATTTTTCTGCACTGCAGATCAGGGAAATCGTTCTCACGATACAGTCCCTTGTATCTAACCTGGAAAGCAGGGTATCGATGATCTGTTGCTCATGCATAACCCAGCAAAAAATGATATTTTCATATGCACTGCACTGAATGAACTGACCCAGCAGATAACAGATATTGTCCATTACCATGGCTTTTGTTTCTTCTGTCACATGAAACGGACTGGCGTCCCAGCACCAATCTCCATCTAAAAATACCGCGTTTGGCAGCTTGCGTTTTAAAATCTGACATACGGTCGTTTTGCCTACGCCCATCGGGCCGCCGACTAAGTATATATGTTTCATCCAGACTACTCCTCTTCGGAAATGTTCATGCTAAAAGGCCGTTTTATCTCTGTGCATCCAATCGTAATGAGGCTATATATGCCGCATCATAAAACGGTTCCAGATCTTTTTGAATCTGCAGATGATTTTCCCAGCGTTCCAGCAGCCATTCTGCTGCTTCTGCCGGCTGCATCGCAGCATCGCCTATCGCATTAAGAGCCGAAGCATATAAGTAATATTCTACAATATTGCAGGGTAGTCCTGCTCCTGCAATATGATCAAGCATATTTTGAATTATAGCGACTGTCTCACCATCAAGCGGATCTATTTCTTCTATCTGCTCCTTAGCTTCCCTGATATTCATATCACCCGCGACATAACTGCTCCAAACCCAATCCGGGTATATCACACTCGTTGTTTCCTGCGCTTCCTGTAATTGTTTTTCTGTAAGTTCTTGATTAATAGAAAACCCATAGAAAAGCGGAAATTCATAATTCATTAAATACCGTGCGATATCATATGCTATTTCCGGATATTGCGTTGACTCAAAAGCAAATGCCATCAAGGAAATGTTGGCGGAATATGCCTGCGGATCCTGCACTGTTGGAATCCCTCTTACTATAGCCGTATCTCCGTTTTTTTCATATAAAGAATGAAAATATACTGCATCTGCTAAGAAGCTATTGTAAAAATTAGCTCCGCCGCATCGTCCGCCCGACAGGAAAACTCCTATATGATCATAGACCTCTCCACCCAGCCTGTTAATGGAAACACTTTTAGTCTTTCCATTAACATTATTAAAATATGTATTTTCTTCCCAGCCAATGATATTGACAAACTCTTGCTGATTAAAATCCTGCATAAGCTGCAAAATTGATTTAACGGTACTGCTTTTCAGTATACCTTCTGCATCCTCAACATACTCAGGATATGCCGCTGCTGTTAAAATGCTAGGGATATATCTTCCTGCAGGCATCCCATTCGCATCATAAATTGCTTCTTTTGTCTTGGAATTTTTCATCTCTATACAGCTTTTTTGCAGCAGCTGCAGCACATCTTCATAAGAAATGGTTTTTTCTGGAGTTGCCATACCGATCTCTTTCAAATAAGAATCAGAGGTAATCATGCCATTTAGATTAAATAAAATAGGAATCGCATATTGACCTTTTTCTAATTTCCCTCCCTGCAGCACCTTGCTATAATATACTTCCTCATCCTGCCACTCAGCATCCTGATCTGTATAAGTTTTAAAATCCAGTAAAATCCCTTGTTTTGCCAGAGTATCATAATCGTACCGGGTATGCTTGCCCACAATCAACAGATCTGGCATTTCACCTCCCTGATCATATAGCTCCTGAAGCGGATCAACCCCTGAAAACTCCTCTAAAAAGTGAATTTCTACAGGAACGCCGGTTTCTTGACTGTATTCTGTCAGTGCCTGTGCAAAGGCATTGCCGCTCATATCATTCATCTCTCCGCCGACTGCGCTTAGTCCTACCGTATATTTAGAAGGATACATAGTAAATCTGCCATCCTCTGTTATAAAGTCATGCGGTATACCGCTAAGATATATGACGATTGCATCCCCGGATTCCATCTGCGCTGCTAATGTATTTCGCCTATCTGCCGTCCCTTCTCTTTGCTGCTTTTCCTGACAGCCGGTACATAACAAAAAAACCATCCAGACCGCAAACAGCATCCATGCTTTAAAATTTTTAAATGGTTTCATTTTCCTATATATTCCTGAAGCTGCCGATTGGCTTCTTCTTTGACCTCCTCGATACCCTCTTCATAAAGACGCTGCACAAAAAGCTCCAATGCTTTTTCATAATCTGCCCATTTCATACTTCCCTGGGCGATTTCTTTAATTACATTATGCTGCAGAATTTCGCCATCCTTTTCTTCATAAATAATTTTCTCTATATTCTGTAAAATGGTATTGATATTTTCTTCCGGCTTTAAAATAAATCCCGGCGCTATACAATGCTGCATTTTATTATATTGTGTCAAAATCATTTCTCTATTTTCCTGCACAGGTTCGGTAAGGCCGTTCAGCATAACATTACCACCACCCAGCCGGTTCATCATTTGCGCCATCGGTGTAAAAAATTTGGAGCCTATCTCCTGCTTGCAGATTGTTTGTGCAAACTCTTGTTCTTCTGCCAAATCACATAAAAATTCATACACAGTATCCTTATCTGCAGCATTCTTTGTAACCTGCAGCATTAAGCTATATGGATTCTCCCGATCTTCTGCGCCATTCGTACTATAGCTGCACTCTTGCAATGGGTATACACAATAGCTTTCAGATATAAAATAAGGGCTCAAAGCATAGCTGACATGCGCTCTTATAAATAACGTATCTTTAGCTGCCTCATCCCAACGCGCCCCTATATAGCCTGCATCAAAATACTTTCGCCACACATCATTCATCTTTTTTGCATATTGACTTTCATAAATACATTGTACACCCAGCTCCGGTTCATCATATGAAATTCCTAAATGAGGCGCCACCATCTGAAAATGCGCTTCCCACACATTAGCAGAAAGTATCGGAGATGCATCTGTCATTGTAAGATCCGGCACATCCATAAATGGTTTTTGTCCATTTTTTTCATATATTGCAGCAAAGAATTTATCCCACTTTTCAAGCGGCTGTCCAATCAGCTCTTCCGGTACTGTCAGCTGAATCTTATCTAAGACTCTTTGATCTATCCACAGCCCATGAATCGCCGGGGGCGTAAAGCGTACCATATTATAAATATTACTGCCGATTTGAAGGGATTCCCAATATGTCTCCGGCATACTGTCATATACTGCCCTAAGTCTGCCCTCTTTCAATTCTTTGGATAAATCTATAAAATTTTCATTCAAATCCTCCAGTGTAAAGAAACAGCCATTGGTTCCATATACCAAATCAATATTTTTTAATTGCTCTCGCCAGTCAGAAGATTCATCAGCAATGATACTTTTATATTCTAACTGATATGGTTTTTCGCACTCCTTCAAATATGCATTATCTTCTTCCTGCCTTTTGGTGAGTATTTCTTCCCAGTTCCAGCTTTCAGAAGCATTTTCCGACAAAGTAAGCCATCCAATACGAATGGTGGATTGCTCTGCATTTCTTGTAAAAACATTCGCTATAACGCAAATTGCCAAAACGATGGTGATCAAGCTGATCAGCATCCTATACGTTTTTTTCATGCTCATCACTCCTTTTGAAGAAAATAAACCTAGCGAAAGATAAAAATTATCTTTCGCTAGCTCCTCATTTCAAACCATTTAATTATAGTTACAATATAAATATCGGGTAAAACCGTCTAACCCATGTGCTGATTCTCCCGCATACACAAACTGCTGTGCATCTGTAAAACAATAATACTGCTTACCCGCTAACACACAATCGGTATTCCAACTGGTTTTTTGAGGAGATCCATCCTTTGGTGAGTAATATAAACATCTAGTCCATACATATCCATTATTCCAATTTTTTTCTTGGGGTATTGTATAGCCTTTAATAGTTGCATCATCAGCAATCAACTGTGCTTCGGCACGGGACTCTCCTGCTCCAAAATATTCACTTGCATAACCGGCCCAAACAAGCATTACCGAAAATATAACTCCTATTATTACTAAAATCCCACTTGTTTTCACTTTTTTCATCATTCAGATCTCCTTTTTCTTTAAAAATATCACTATTTTTACATCATGTCAAGTGGCATTTTAATTTTTATTCAAGATTTATATCACTTTATTGTTTTCTCTTAAGTTTTATACTTCACTCTAGACACTACTAAAAAAATGTCAGATCAAGAATTTATACCTTTTTATTGAAACTAATTCAGATCTTTACATTACCAACCTTGATACTCATACAATAAATTTTTAACTATATAATTAAAAGCACCGTATGAAAATCATACGGTGCTTTTTCGCTAGCTTCTTATTTCTGCGCCATCGCCACCATTTGTTTGAGGTTGCGCATGCCAATTTCACATGCCAGCATTTCATCCTCCATACCCTCAAACTCAATGGTCATATCGCCATCATAGCCGGAGGCCACCAGCGTTTCGATCACACGGCGAAGATCAATATCTCCATGACCCACAATGGCGCCGCGCAGATACCGATTATGTCTGGTCGTAAACCAACGGTTTCCCGTAATGTCCTTTTCCTGCTTCTCATCTCCGTATTTCATGCCGATTGCATAGGCATCTTTGCGGATATAAAAATCCTTAATATGCACGCGCTTTACAAAAGGCAGCAGTGTTTCCACACAGATCATCGGATCCTCATCTACGCACAGCGCATTGCCTACATCGATCGTACAGCCATAGTTTGGCCGGTTGATGGCCAGCACCAGCCGGCGCACACGATCGCCGCCATTGGCAAACGTACCATGATTTTCAAGCAGTACGTCCATCCCGTACTGCGCAGCATAATCTGCCAGATCCTGTGCTCCTTTCACCATCTTCGGGAAAAGCCGGTCAAATTCTTCAATACTCGTGGGATCTTCATTGCTAAACATTCTCACCAGATCACAGCGAATTGCCGGCGCTCCAATGGCATGTGCCAGGTCAATCTCTCCTTTAAGGCGATTTAGCTCCGCCTCATATTCTTCGCCTTC
The DNA here is from genome assembly GCA_947570515.1 of uncultured Clostridia bacterium. Taxonomy (GTDB): domain Bacteria; phylum Bacillota; class Clostridia; order Lachnospirales; family Bianqueaceae; genus CALWPV01. The sequence continues at coordinate 8,242 of CANOUM010000028.1, read as the reverse complement.
TACCTGTGCCAATCTTGAGCCGGCGCTATAGTTCGACACTGCCAGTCCATACTCAGCCGATAACTCTCTCACTTTTTCGGCCATGCCATCCTGATGCAGATCCACTACAAAATCAGCCAGCTCAATATGATCACAGCCCAGCTCATGCAACCACTGAAACGCTTCTTCCAGAGATAATTTACCACCGGACAGTGCCTTCCAGAAGCTATAATTACTAATTCCGAATTTCATCTTTTTCCCTCCTCAGCCATCGCCGTCAGCTGCCTAAGGTTTTGCATCCCCAGCCGGCAAGCTAGCAGCGATTCTTCCATTCCTTCAAATTCAATCGTTAGATGTCCATCATACCCGGAAGTCACGATCTCTCGCAGGATATCGCGCATTGCCAGATCCCCATGCCCGACAATCGCTCCCCGCAGATATCGTTTATGCTTCGTGGTCAGCCAGCTCCCGTTTCCTAAAACGCGCGGACCGCCGCCGGCCTCATATCCATCCTTAAAGCGCGCGCCAATCGCATAGGCATCCTCCCGAATATAAAAATCCTTAATATGAATCCGCTTCGCAAAGGGCAGCAGCGTCTGCACGCAGATCAGCGGATCCTCATCCACACAAACGGCATTGCCTACATCCAGCGTGCAGCCATAATTAGGCCTGTCCACCGCCAAAATCAGCCGCCGCACACGATCGCCGCCGTTCATCAGCGTACCATGATTTTCAAGCGTCACGTCCATGTCATACTGCGCGGCATAGTCCGCCAGCGCCTGCGCACTTTTCACCATAATAGGAAATAGGCGCTCATATTCTTCTATATCGGTCGCATCCCTTTGAGTGAGAACCTTCACCAGATCGCTGCGCAGCAGAGGCGCTCCCACCTTGTGTGCAATATCAATCTCACCCTTTAATCTGGCAAGCTCTTTTTCATAAGCTTCCCCTTCCAGCTGTGCTATGCTTGATCCGACGCTGTACGCGGATATGGACAGCTGATGAAGATCGGCCAGCTGCGCCACTTTTTCCGGCATGCCGGGCTCATGTAGATCGAGCGCAAAATCAGCCAGCTCTACATGGTCGCACCCATTCTCCTGCAGCCAAGCAAAAAGCCCCTCTAAAGAAAGCGCACCTGTCTCGAGCAGACTCCAAAAGCTATAATTGCTGAATCCATATTGCATCCTGTTTCCTCCTCTGAACAAAAAAGGCCCAAGCATATGCTTGAGCCTTTTCAAGGTTTAAGGTACTAATTAGATACGATCCCAGATATAGCGAGCGGTCTCCAGACCATAGTAGGTACCGGCAACACAATCTTCCATACCCTCGAACTCCAGAGAAATTTCTTTCTCATAACCGGACTTCTTAATGATCTCAAGAATCTTCCACATGTTCATATCGCCCTGGCCTACGATAGCGCCGCGCAGGATTTTGTTTTTAGCAGCGGTACCAACATAACCGAATCTGGCGATCTTAGGACCAGCCTCTTCTTTTCTCTTGCCATCCTGTCTAACCGGCTTGGACATGTTGGTAAAGGTGGTGTACATACCATCCTGAGGCAGCATGGTCTCGTTGCTGCGGATATAGAAGTCTTTCAGGTGAACCATATCAGCATACTTGATTGCTTTAGCTACGTTCACTTCCGGATCCTCGTCTACGCACAGGAAGTTACCAACGTCAACCGTCAGGCCGATGTTCGGACGGTTAGCAGCTTTCAGAATACGGATAACACGATCTGCGCCGTTTACATACAGACCATGGTTCTCCAGGGTCAGGCCCATGCCCAGCGTAGCCAGATAATCAGCTACTTCCTGCGCAGCCTTCACCAATGCCGGGAAGTCAATCTCAAACTGCTCAGGAGTATTCTCACCAAGAGGCTGCTGACCGGAGCACATATCAACACGCATTTTCTTAATGCCCATGATGTGTGCCAGATTGATATAATCTTTTACACGAGCAAGCTCGTTAGCATATTTCTGCTCAACGGTCTCTTCCTCATCAGCAGGTCTGATGAAGCAAGCGTTCAAAGAGAATGCAGACAGCTTAAGACCCAGCTTTTCAGCATGATCTTTTACTTTCTGAGCAAACTCAGTGTTAGGGGTTTTGCCATCTTCCTGCATGAGCGGAAGACCAAACGGAACGATCTCAAAATGAGTACAATCATGATCTTTTGCCCAATCCATGATATCGAACAGGGTCATTTCATCAGTGTACAGCTTTCTGGATAAGCAGTAGCTGCTAATACCTAAATTCATAGCCATTGGTATAATCTCCTTTAAATTTGATTTGCGTATGCACGCATGCGCGCCTAGGGCGCAAAACGATCCAGCGATCTTTCTTCGGATCTTTTTAAAGATATTTTAATATCTAATTGTCAATTCGTCCATGTATTATTCTGAACAAATTTAGATTTTTCATATGCAAACCGCCTAGCCCCCAGCGCAACAATGCGTTTAAGATCATGCGGCTCTGTAAGCTCACAGTCTGCCAGCATCGCAGGCAGCGCATGCTGCGAAAGAACTTGTTTGGCAGCCTCCATATATCCGGGGTAGCTTGGGGTGCTGCCTCCGATCACAATATGAGAAGGATTAAAGGTATGGACGATATCTACCAAGGCAATACCGAAATAGGTTCCCGCCTGGCGGATAAGCGCTGTGATCTCCGGATCCTGCGCTATGAGGCGCTCATGCACCTGCTGGGCGCTGATCCCGGCTCGTTTTAAAATACCCAGACCTCCGGAAATGGAATCCAGACTTTGCAACTCGCCATCCAGCGGGTAGACCAGAGACCCCATCTCGCCCGCCCAGCCATGACGGCCAAGCAGGATCCGTCCCTGCTCTCTGACGCCCATAGCGAAACCGCTTCCTGCCATGATGAGCACCATACAGTCCTTCTCATCATAATAAGAAGCTTCCTCTACTGTGGCAGCCTTTACATCATTGATGATATGACAGGGACGCCCCGGACGCGCAAAGTCTGCCGCCTTCATTCCCTGCAGTCCCTTGGTATCACTGAGTACGAGCTCATCATTTTCTACGAGCCCTACCACTCCCATACCGATTCCCTCCGGCTCAAAGGGAAGCCTCGCAATAAAAGCATCAATCTGCTCATGCAGATATGCCTGTGTTACATCGAGGCCTGTGGGCACCTTCTCGTCAATCCACTCACCATTGTATTCGGCTGTAAGCAGCATTTTGGTGCACCCCTGATCAACACCGATCCATTTTTCTAAGCTCATCCGTTCCTCCTTTTATGAAACGCATATGCATGAAATGCTATGCTATGTAAAATCCAGGATACGGCAAACAGCAGCGCCATGACAACTGCCATGACCACCTGATCGTCAAGCTCCAGCAGATACCCGCCAAGCAAACTGGAAGCCATATAGCCTATACTGCTGGAAACGGCTCCGATGAGCAGCATGACCTGTCCCTGATAAGCCGGGCTTACATACGTTCTCACGTATTCCAGATTGGCTACCGTATAGATGACATATACGACCGTAAGCAAGACACGTCCCACAACAAAAATCGGGATATTGGGCGCCAGCGCATCCATCACGCTTCCGGTAAGACCTATGAGAATGCACAGTTTATACCACAGCTGCGCTTTAGGGCCTTTACAGGAGCGTCCAAGCCAGATAAATACAGGCAGCTCCGTGATGCCGCAAAGCAGAATAATGAAGCCGTACCACTCGCTGCCTCCGCCGAGCCGCTGCACCATAAGCGAGCAAAATGTACTGATCAGCGTTACTGCGATTTTCATAACCAAAAAGCTGATTAAATACAGCACTAACTGCCGATTCAAAACAGCACGCCAGTTTTTATCTTCTGTGTCTGCGGCCTGCTGCCTCGCCGGATTGGGCATCTGCATGGCAGCAAGCAGCGCCAAAGCGAGCAATACAACCGTGACGGCAAACATCGCTCCAAACCCAAACCACGCGATCAAATATCCCAGTGCAAACGTGGCAACGCCTTCACCGATCGACCCGATTCCCCGTGTACTGCCGTAAGTTACCTCCGGATATTCGGTCTTCAGCTGATAGGTCCACAAATCAAATACATTGCCAAATTGCTTGATAATGGCATATAGCAAAATAATAATCACAAGCTCCAAAAAGAGCCAGCTTTTCACAAACGGCATGGCCGCTACCCCCAGGATACAAAACCCCAGCACTGCCGCTACCACCTGCCGAAAGCATTGTTTTCTATCAAGTATTTTCCCCAGCACCATCTGAATGATCAGCATCATCCCGGCTCCCACCGCATGAATCACACCGATATACAGCTCGGAAAATCCGATATCATTCAGATATAAAACCAAATAGTTAATGAAGCTTGCCAATGCTGAAAGGTAGGTGAACTGAATTACGCGCAGCAGGCGATTGATTCGTCCATGTGCATCCATCTGCTTTGTCTCCTCTCTGCCACATCCCAGAGTGCTATGCGGTCTTACCTTTTACCTGCATTGTAGTGCCACATCCTGCGGCTGTCAAGCATATGTTTGCTTCGGTTTTTTATCACACAAGGTTTGCATTATTATCTCTTCAGGGCATTAAAATATGAAACGTGCAGTTTGCTGCAGGCGGATTCACGCTTTGCAGTGCAAGCTGCACGTTAAACTCATTATATAGTAGCTTTTTGAAAAATGAAATATCCCATTTCTTAGTCTAAAATAATCAGCGCCATAAATACAAGGTCCTCATCCCCTGTATTTTCAACCCCATGACCGCAGCCATCCGGGGTAAATGTTACATCCCCTGCTTTCACCGGACGTACGGTACCATTATCGTTATAATCTCCCTGCCCCTTTATGATAAAATAGGTTTCGCTTTCATTATGATGCTCATGATAGCCTAAAGAGCAGCCCGGGGCGATCGTAACCTCTGCATATAAACCGCATTTCCCGTTTAACTGTTTCTCATCCAGCAGATGCTTTAAAATCACATTTCCTTTACCGCCGTAAGCCTCTTCCATCACTACTGTTTTCATACTCCATCGTTCCTTTCCGCTATATGTTTGGAGCCGGCAATTTTACCGGCTCTTTTTATCAATTGTAGTGCGGTTTACCCTCGTCTGTCAAGATTTTTTTCCTCTTCAATCTGCAGCAGACGATTATATTTGGCCACCCGTTCACTGCGGCTCGGGGCGCCCGTTTTAATCTGTCCTGCGTTCACCGCCACCGCCAGATCGGCAATCGTCGTGTCCTCTGTTTCACCGGAGCGGTGGGAAATGATGGTTTTATAACCTGCCTTTTGCGCCATCTGAATGGCATCCAGCGTCTCTGAAAGCGTGCCGATCTGATTAAGCTTAATCAAAATTGCATTAGCACACCCCATGCTAATCCCCTTCTGCAGCCGCTCGGTATTGGTCACAAACAGATCGTCACCTACCAGCTGCACCCTGTCTCCAAGCTTCTCGGTAAGCCTGCGCCAGCCTTCCCAGTCCTCCTCGTCCAGTGCATCTTCAATAGAAGCAATCGGATAGCGCTCACACAGCTTCTCCCAATGATCAATCAGCTCATCACTGCTCCATTCCTGACCTGATTTTGGCATGCGGTACTTTCCGGTCATCTCTGCTTTCCACTCACTAGCAGCGGCATCCAGTGCAATTTTGAAATCGCGCCCCGGCTCGTAGCCTGCTTTTTGAACGGCCTCTAAGATACAGTCAATCGCTTCCTCATCGCTATGCAGATCCGGTGCAAAGCCGCCCTCGTCACCTACCGCTGTAGTAAGCCCCTTTTCCTTTAAAATACCTTTTAAAGTCCAGAACACTTCGCTGCACCAGCGCAGTCCCTGCTTAAAGTCCGCAGCTCCCACCGGCATAATCATAAATTCCTGTACATCCAGAGAGTTAGCGGCATGAGCTCCGCCGTTTAAAATATTCATCATGGGTACCGGAAGCACCTTGCCGTTAATCCCTCCTAAAAAGCGATATAGCGGCAGCCGCAAGCTTTTGGCCGCTGCGCGGGCGCAAGCAATGGAGACAGCCAAAATGGCATTGGCGCCAAGACGGGATTTGTCCGGCGTTCCATCGGCCTTGAGCATTGCTGCATCAATTTGCGCAATCTCACTGGCGTTCATCCCCTTAAGAGCATGAAAAATACACCCCTGTACATTGTGCACCGCCTTGGTGACGCCCTTGCCGCCATAACGGGACGGATCTCCGTCCCGCAGCTCCAGCGCCTCATAAATGCCCGTTGAGGCCCCGCTGGGCGCCATGCCAATCCCGATGCTGCCGTCTGCCAGCACCACCTGTGCTGCCACAGTTGGATTGCCGCGCGAATCCAAAATTTCACGTCCACTGATTTTTTCAATCTTTAAATTTTTCATTATATACGCTTCCCTTTCCTGACTGTCAGTTTTGGGAATTAGTCTATTCATTTTTCTGTACATTATACAGTTTTTTCACTTCTTCAACGTCTGTAACCGGCGCCTGACAGCTGTCTCCGCTGCAATAGTAATAGCATACGCCGCTTTCCGGAATGGGATACTGCTTACTAAACGGCGCCGCTTCCAGAAGTAGCTGCTCCTGCGCCGGAGTTTTAATCAGAACCACCAAATCTTCCTCCATCTCGCCTTTCATCTCCGGCAGACAGAAATTTTCATCCGCTGCTGCACACACCAGCAACTGCGTTTGGTACTTCTGCAGCTGAAGCGCCTGCAAAAAGAAGGTATGACCCGCCGCCGCGTTGGCCGCCTGGCGGCTCATAAAGGAAATCTGCTTTTCTGCGGCCTCGCGCCATTTGTTTTCATTGGTCATATGAGCCAGCTCGATCAGCACCCACGCCGCCACTGCATTGCCGGAAGGCAGCGCGCCGTCTTCGGTATCTTTTAGCCTCGCAATCAGCTGCTCTGCATCTTTGGCTGTAGTGAAATATCCGCCCTCCGGATCGGCAAACAGCGCCTGCATATGCTGCGCCGTTTGGACTGCCCTCAGCAAATACGATGCCTTATGCAGCGCTTTGTATAGCTGCAGAAGGCCATATGCATAGTAGGCATAATCGCTCAGCTGCCCGGCGTGCGCTGCCTCTCCGTCCCGATAGCGAAGATACAATCGCCCGGAAGTCTTGACCAAATACTTGTCCAGAAATGCAGCTGCCTCCTCGGCCGCCTGCAAATATTCTCTGTGCCGCTGCCGGCGCCCCACCTGCGCCAACGCTGCGATGGCCAGCCCGTTCCAAGCTGTCAGAATCTTATCATCCACACCCAGCGGATACCTCGTTTTGCGGTATGCATACAGCTGCTGCTTTTCTTCCGTCATCTGCGTAGTCTCCTGCTGCTGAAAGACCTCTCCGATCTGATTGGGCAGCCCTTTTCTCTCCATATGATAAGCCCGCCAGAATGCTTCGCCCTTTTCCTCGCCCAATGCCTCCATGATTTCCGGCTTGCTCCACAGATAAAACAGGCCCTCCTGTCCCTGACTGTCAGCATCCTGTCCGCAGTAAAAACCGCCTTCCTCATGTCGCAGCTCCCGAAGGAGATAATCCAGCGTTTGCCGCGCCAGCTCATCATATCCGGCCTCACTGTAAGCCATCGCCAAAAGTGCATTGTCATACAGGGTTTTCTCAAAATGCGGCATCAGCCATTTTTCATCCGTACTATACCGTGAAAAGCCGCCCCCAATATGGTCGTGGATTCCTCCCTGCGCCATTTTTTGCAGTGTCTGATCCACCATTTCGCGAATGGCCGCACCATTTTCTGCTTTTTCCTTCTGCGCATAGCGCAGCAAAAATGACAACATATGCGCACTGGGGAATTTCGGTGCAGGGAGGGATCCGCCCCAGCGCCGGTCATAAGCTGCTTCAAACCAGCTGACAGCCTGTTCCCAAAGTGCCTTCGGATCGACCATATCGCTCTCTGCTGCCGGCTGCCGCAGCCAATTGACAAGCTGACGGCCTGTCCGCCATAAACCATCGGGATTTTCTTTCCAGATTTTTTTCGTCTCCTGCAGCAAATGATAAAATGCTGATTTTGGTAAATAAGTGCCGGCAAAAAACGGCGCCTGCTCCGGCGTCATCAAAATCGTCAGAGGCCAGCCGCCTGAACCTGTCATGCCCTGACACACCCGCATATAGATCGCATCAATGTCCGGCCTTTCCTCTCTATCGACCTTAATTGCCACAAAGCTTTCATTCAGCAGCCCTGCCACCTGCTCATCTGCAAAGCTTTCCTGCGCCATCACATGACACCAATGACAGGTCGAATACCCGATGCTCAGCAAAACAGGCTTATTTTCCTCCTTCGCTTTTCTAAACGCGGCCT
>CANOUM010000027.1 GCA_947570515.1 uncultured Clostridia bacterium | reverse complement strand
TATACAAAACTGGACAAAGCCTTGTTCATACAGTATATTCATAAAGTCGAAAAATAGCAAGGGGTATCTTGTTTTATCCGTGAAAAAAGCCATTTTCAACGATTGCACTACTAATTTGGTAGTCATTGGAAGGAGAGTTTTTTATTTCACGGATGTTTTATCAGTGTTTTTAGTTAGTATATTTCCCATAAACAGGCACTTCTATCGATCACGACTAATAATACCAGTGAAAAAAATTTTGATTTAGCTGCCACTACTAAATTTAGTAGTGTTTTTTAACTATCCATCCTATAACACTACTATTTTGTGTTTTTGGAGGGCATTATGAAGGCTTTTTATTGCATTTAGCGAAATAAAGTTGGTTTTTTATCAGTGTTTCTTAAGATAGGGATTTTGATCACGGATAAAAGCAAATATCTTATACGCTGTTCTGAAATTTTTCAATGCCTCCACGACCAAAAAGCAAAGGGGGACGGACCTCTATGCAAATTTAAAAGCAAAGGGGGACGGACCTCCAGAGGAAGCGGAGGAAACTGGCATCTCATAAGAAATAGAAATGTCCCGGTTTAATCCAATCTATACAGATATATCATTCGACGCGCTTCTTCGGCACTAAAAGCGCCATTTTCGTCTACAGTTATGATCAAATTCTTCTGAGGGGTAAAGCCTGCATTTTTGTACACTTTTAACTTTTCCTGAAATTTCTCAGCATACTTTTTTTCTTCCATAAGGCCGGCATGTTCCCAGATCAGCATAGTTCCATCCTTTTTCCATACTGTGAAATCAGGTTTTAGGCGCCAATTTCCAATGGTAAGAGGCTTTTCATATTCATAGCGGATTCCTCTTGAAAAAAGCAGGTTGGCTATAATTTCCTCTGATTTTGAAGCAACTAAATCTCCGCGATCGGTAGCATGTTTGTATTGTTGTGTATACTTTTTCTGGGCTGCAATATTTTTAGCTTTTTGATGCTGAATTTGTTGTCTTTTCTTTTCTGTTAGCTTCTTTTCATAAGATATCAAAATTTCCTGCCATTGAATCCTAAAGGCGCGGAGCGCACGTTTCAAAGCAGATAAAAAAGTAAATAAAGCAGAGCGGCGCTTTTTTTGCTCTTTCATAACACGAATCTGATTTTGGACAGAAGCAAGCTCGCTGGATTTAACATAATGCTGAATTTGCTTTCCTTTTACATAATATTGCCAGTAAGAATACTTCTTCTGCGTCCCTTTCCAAACCAAAGTGCCCGGAGAATGAACTAATTGTTTATTCAGCTCACCAATTCGAAGGTAGGTATCCAGAAAGGCCTGCGCTAATTGTTCTGTCAGCATTTTAACTTCAATCATTCAATCACCTCCTATGTTAATAGTATCGGATAAATCCTGCTTGTGTTTTCCATTAAAGAGCTCTTTCTTTAAAGCGGTAAATGTTGCGCTTGTGTCCAACTCGTGGTACAATAAATTTTCAAGAATCAATAGGAAGTGAATGGAGGAGCCCCATGTATTTGATTGTGGGATTAGGTAATCCAGATTTAAAATATGCAGCCACGCGTCATAATGTTGGATTTGAAGCGGCGATGTGTCTTCATGAACAAGAGCATTTCTCATCAGAGCGCGGAAAGTTTCAGGCATTGATCTCCCAGGGAACGATTGCCGGAGAAAGCTGCATTTTATGCAGACCGATGACATATATGAACAACAGCGGTATTGCGGTTCAGGCCGTTGCCGGATTTTATAAAATTCCGCCGGATCATGTGATCATTCTGTATGATGACATTGCACTGCCATTCGGACAGTTGCGCCTGCGAAAAGGAGGATCAGCCGGCGGTCATAATGGCATGAAAAGCATCATTGCACATTTGGGCACACAGGAATTTCCCAGAGTGCGCATTGGCGTAGGAGAAAAACCACCGGGATGGGATCTGGCGGATTATGTACTAGGCAGATTTACTCCGGAAGAGCTGCCGGTTATAAAAGAAACGATTCAGGAAGCCGCCAAGGCAGTACAGGCGATTGTAACGCAAGGCATGGATAAAGCCATGAATTTATATAATATCAAAAAGGCATAAGGAGTCAGTATGCAGGGGTTATGGGAACCGATACGAGGTGAAGCACAGATTCAGACGGCGCTGGAGCATATAGAGAAAAAAGAACCGTTTTTATTATCGGGAGCCGGTGATTCGGTACAGAATCATTTGATCTCGGCATTTTCTTATTTTACGCAAAGACCTTCGATAGTTGTGGCCAGCAACGAGATGAAGGCTAAAGAAATTTACGAAGAGCTTAAGTTTTATGATCCTAAAGGGTGTTGGTATTTCCCGGCTAAAGACCCTTTGTTTTATCGCGCCGACGTTCGAGGCTTAGCAATAGAAGAGGACCGCATGAAAGTGCTGCAGGCGCTTCGAGAGAAAACGGCATCAACCATTGTCATGTCAATAGAAGCCCTGTATGACCGGCTTATTCCTAAAAAAACATGGGAAAGCTTTATTCTGCGCCGGCGCATTGGTGATGAGCTGCCATTAGAGTGGCTGCTCCCAAGGCTCCTGCAAATGGGCTATGAGCGTAATGAGCAGGTCGAGGCGCCGGGACAGTTTTCTGTGCGCGGCGGTATTGTCGATATCTATCCGATTACCGAAGACACCGCATATCGGTTGGAAATGTGGGGCGATGAAATCGATTCGATCCGGGTACTGGATACGGAGACACAGCGCAGCGCACATCGCCTTGAGTATATTACCATTTTCCCGGTTTCGGAAATTATCATATCCGATGAGCAGCGTGAAAAAGGAATACAGAACATCCAAGACGAGCTCAAAGAAGGCGCCGCCAACCTGCGGAAGCAGGAATTACACGAAGAAGCGCAGCGCTTAGAAGAGATCACACAGAATCTTTTGCAGCGCTTAGAGGAGCAGCGGCTGCGCGGTCTGGAAAGTTATGCATCCTTATTCTATGAAAAGACTGTAACGATTTTAGATTATATCGCGCCGGAAAGCGTACTTTATTTGCAGGATCCGGCCCGGATTGCAGAAAAGGCTAAAGCACTGGAAGACGAGCTGCAAAACAGCCTGACAGGGCGCCTGAAAAAAGGATATTTGTTGCCGGGACAGGCACATATGTTCCCGGCGCTGCCAGAGATCGAAGCCGAGTGGGAGCCCTTTGCAAGGGTCTACTTGTGCAGCCTCCTGGGCAGCAATCAAAATGTCTTTCATATAAAAGATATTTTGCGGATCAACAGTCGTTCTATCAATGTCATTCAAGGTGATGAAAAACTACTGCTCGATGAGCTACGCACAAATGTCAAGCTTAATTACCGCACGGTGGTGCTAACGGATAGCCTGCTGCGCGTGCAGCGCATGGTTTCCCGGATCATTGAGGAAGGGCTGCCGGCGTATGCATATGAGGATATGAGCGAGATGCCGAAGCCAGGCAGCATTGCCGTAGCCAAAGGCGGGCTGGGGCGAGGCTTTTCCTATCCGGAAGCGGGTTTTGTACTGATCTCGATGAAAGAGCTTTCCGAAAGCGGACAGCGCCGGCGCGCAAAGCGACGCAAAAAATTTAAGAGCGGGCAAAAGATCAGCAGCTTCAGCGATTTAAGCGTAGGAGATTATGTCGTACATGAAAATCATGGCGTTGGCATTTACCATGGCATTGTACAGATGGAGGACGGCGACAGCAAACGGGATTATTTTAAAATTGTTTATAAAGACGGCGGCGCTTTATATGTGCCCACAACGTCCCTGGATATGCTTCAGCGTTATGTGGCAGGCGAGGATGCGAAGCCGAAACTCAATAAGCTCGCAGGCAGCGACTGGCAGCGTACCAAGACAAAAGTGCGGGAAGGTGTTGCTAAGTTAGCCGAAGATCTGGTCGCTCTTTATGCCGAACGGCAAAATAAAAAAGGCTATCAATACGGCCAGGACACGGTATGGCAGAAGGAATTTGAAGAAGCCTTTCCTTTTGAAGAAACAGACGATCAATTGACAGCGATTGAGGATACCAAGCGGGATATGGAAAGTCCGCAGATTATGGATCGTTTGATTTGCGGGGATGTAGGATATGGTAAAACCGAGGTCGCCATTCGGGCTGCTTTCAAAGCGGTTCAGGAAGGCAAGCAGGTCGCCTTTTTAGCGCCAACAACGATTTTGGCACAGCAGCATTATCAAACGTTCGTCAGCCGTATGCGCGATTATCCGGTCAACATCGAATTGCTTTCGCGCTTTCGCACGCCTAAGCAGATCAAGCTGGCGCTGGAGGGAACGCGTGTAGGCTCGGTCGACATTCTGATCGGCACGCATCGGCTTTTAAGCAAGGATGTTGTTTTTAAAGATTTGGGGCTTCTGGTCGTAGATGAGGAGCAGCGTTTTGGCGTATCGCACAAAGAAAAAATGAAAGCCATGAAAAAGGATGTAGATGTGCTCACGCTTTCGGCCACCCCAATTCCGCGTACGCTGCATATGAGCCTTAACGGAATGCGGGATATGAGCCTGCTCGAGGATGCGCCGCAGCATCGTCAGCCCATTCAGACCTATGTGATGGAAGATGACAGCCAGACGGTGCGAGAGGCGATCTATCGGGAGCTGGGCCGCAGCGGGCAGGTGTTTTACTTGCACAACCGAGTGGGAAATATTGAAGAGGCCGCCGTCCGCGTGCAGGAGATGGTGCCGGAGGCACGCGTTGCTTTTGCGCATGGGCAGATGAGTGAACGCGAGCTGGAACGCGTGATGCTGCGATTTATTGAAGGCGAGATCGATGTGCTGGTTTGCACCACAATCATCGAGACGGGGCTGGATATCAGCAACGCCAATACGATCATCATTGAGAATGCCGATACCATGGGCTTGGCACAGCTATATCAGCTGCGCGGACGCGTAGGCCGCAGCACGCGCATGGCGTATGCTTATTTTCTGTACCGACAGGGCAAGGTGCTGCAGGAAGCGGCCGAAAAGCGCCTGGAAGCCATTGGCGAGCTTACTGAATTTGGAAGCGGCTTCAAAATTGCAATGCGTGATCTTGAAATCCGAGGCGCCGGTAATGTGCTGGGGCCTGAGCAGCACGGGCACATGGGTGCGGTAGGCTATGAGCTGTACTGCAAACTGCTGCAGGAGGCCATGAGCCGTGTGATGCATCAGCCGGTAGCGGAGAGCTTTGAGACCACGGTATATATCAAAGTCAACGCCTACTTGCCGTCCACCTATATTGCCAATGAAAGTCAGAAGCTGGATATCTATAAAAAAATCGCCGCCATTCGCGGAGAAGAAGATTATTATGATATGCAGGATGAGCTCACAGACCGCTACGCCGATATGCCGCAGTGTGTTAGCAATCTGCTGGATATTTCTTATATCAAGGCATTAGCCAATCAGTCCGGCAGTGACTGCCTCACATATAAAAAAGGGACGCTCACGCTGCAGCTGCGCCCCGACGCACCGCTGGATCCCATTAAGCTAACAGCCTATTTAACCGAGCATAAAGGAGAAGCCTGGTTCGTCTCTGATCAGAAAAACGCCAAGCTCACATTACGCGTGGAGGACAGTGCCAAAGATCAGATTTTGCTGAGCCGGATCAAGAACGCCATGCAAAGTATCTGGGCGCTTCGTCAGGAGCCGGAGGCTGCGTCATGAGCCGGCACAGCCGGAAATGGCTGCTGGGAGCAGCCTTGATCACGGTGCTCGTCACGGGGCTTCTGACACTGAGTCTCCAAAGCGGCAAAAGAGCGGATCAGATCCGAATTCTGCAGGTGGGAGATGAGATGGTATACGTCAATGAAGCGATGGTGTACTGGCATCTGCTATGCGGTGAATTTGAAAATATGGCCACAGAAGAAATCTGGGATCTGCAGATTCTGGGAATTGACCCGAGGCAAACGGCGATGGACAGAGTTTTAGAATCTATTGTGCGGATTAAAGTGATACAGCCGCTCGTCAGTTCATTAAAAGAGGAAGAAGTACAGGCGCTTCAAGCTCAGGTAGAACTGCTGAAACAAGAGCTGGGGCAGGAGTATATGGACAGGCATCAAATTGATGAGATGCTGCTTAGACAAATTGTAGAAGAAAATTACAAGGCATACCGCTATGAGAAGGAAGCCAAATTTTTGGCAGGGAGCAATGAAGAGCAGATTATGCAGAAGCAGAGAGAGACTTTTGCGATTTATGAGGTGCTCAATCGGCAGCAGTATCTGAAAACAGCGGTGGTGCGCTCTGTCATGCTATACACAGGACAGTGGGCAGACGGAGAATGGATTTCTTATTCTGACGTACAAAAGGAACTCATTCTAGAGGAAGCCAAGGCGCTGCATGAGCAGCTAACACCGGAGAATTTTGGACAGATTATGAAAGAAAGAAAAGATGAGCAGGAAAATCCGGTTTTTTCACAAGGAGCAGTACAGCATAGAAGAGGAGGGTACGGCTATCTTTATTATGGGCAGATCGATTCATCTGCGGCAGAGACCATATTTCAGACGCCATTAGGCGAAGTAACGCCGGTCATGGAGACGGATTACGGATATTTGATGGTACAGGTCATTTCCTGCTGTGCGCCGACACAGGCAGATGAGGCAGAATATGAGAAGCAGCTGGAGGCGGCTAAAGAAGCGTACCGAATGAGATTGATGGAAGAGCTTAAGCATGAACGGCTGGAGGAGGAGTGGCAGCGGCTGGAGGAAGAAACACGAATCCGGCGCTGGGACGAAAAATGGGTTTCATATGTACAGGAGGCGGTAAAAGAATAATACCGGTTTTGTTTCTGATATTCCATGCGTTACCCCGTTGACAAATCAAAAAAATCAGGTATCATACAACTACTATTCTTAATGGCAACGAGAGGTAATGCCAATGAAATATGTAGAGATGAAAAACCGAATACTGCACAAGGTAAGCCCGTGTGATGAAAAAGAAACCAACCGATACCGCATTTTAACCGAAAATTGTTTTTACAATGTAGCGGCTAATTTAGTTGGCGGAAATTTTCTCACCGGGCTTTTGATTTATTTAAAAGCCAGCACCGTACAGATTGGTCTGGTGAATGTTATCGTATACTTATGCAATACGTTTCAGCTGCTTAGTCCACTGCTTTTAAATCGCTTTGAAAAGCGCAAAAAGCTGCTGATCATCTCTCGCGTTATTGTCCTTTTCAGCAACATAGTGCTGATTGGACTCGTCTGTTTTTTGCCATTTCAAAATTCGGTACAGGTAGCGCTGGTGCTTGGCAGCACCGCGCTTTTGAATATTGTATCCGCATCGACAGCGCAGGGCGTTTCGCTATGGCACATGGGCAGCATTCCGGAAAACAGAAGGGCCACGCATTTTTCACAGTCTACTGCCTTTAATAATCTGGCAATCTATGTCTTTGTGCTGCTGGGCAGCACGGTTTTGGATCATTTTGAAGTTGAAGGACAGCCGCTGGCAGGCTTTACGATCCTGCGTATCGTAGCGCTGTTTTTCGCCGCAGGCGATATTTTTTGGCTGATTAAGATCAAGGAATATCCCTATGAAGAGACAAAGGGGGCTGTTAAGCTAAAGACAATTTTTACAGAACCCTTTAAGCATAAGCAGTATATACCGTCGATTCTGATCCTGTTTTTCTGGAACTTTGTTGCCACAACCTCCGGGTCTTATTATACGGTCTACATGCTGGATACGCTGCACATGAGCTATTCATTTATCAACATCTGCGCCGCTCTGTATGTACCAATGGTCTTTCTGGTACGCCGGCACTGGTCTGATTATATAGACCGGACCTCATGGCTTTCTGCATTATACAAGGTTTTGTTTGCATATGGCGTCATATTTTTTACACATGCTTTTGTAATGGAAGGAACCCAGTGGTTTTATCTGATCGTCGCGCTGCTTTGCTATATCTTTTCACCAGCGCTTAACATCATCATTCCCAACATGTCCTTCTATCATTTGCCAAAAGAAAGTCAGACCATCTGTTTGTCCGTTAGTTCCACTTTTGCCAACCTAGGAGCTATGTGCGGTACATATTACGCCATATTTTTCATGTCCGCCTTTCAAGACTGCTCCTTTGAATTATTTGGCAAAACCTTTGTGACAGGACAGATTATGCCTTGCTTCACCGGCGCCATGATTATTTTGTTTGGTCTTTTTGTATATTGGCTCCACAGAAAGGAGCAGCGCGCAGGGCGCGAAAAAGAGGAGAGCCGGCAGATTTAGGAAGGCCGGTGCAGTTTTATGCAGAAACTATGTTAATCGCTTGACAATGTTAGAAAACTAGCGTAAAATAGACGTTGTAAAATTTTAAACTTTATGGAGGTTGATTCCAATGGTAAAAGTTGCTATTAACGGTTTTGGACGCATTGGTCGTCTGGCTTTCAGACAGATGTTCGGTGCTGAAGGTTATGAAGTAGTAGCGATCAACGACTTGACAGATCCTAAAATGCTGGCACATTTGCTGAAGTATGATTCTTCTCAGGGACGTTATGATGGTCATGAGGTGAAAGCCGGCGAAGGTTCTATTATTGTAGACGGTAAAGAGATTACGATTTACAGCATGAAAGATGCCGCTGATCTGCCGTGGGGCGAGCTGGGTGTTGATGTTGTTTTGGAGTGTACCGGTTTCTATACATCCAAAGCAAAGAGCCAGGCTCATATCGATGCCGGTGCTAAGAAGGTTGTTATTTCCGCACCTGCCGGCAATGATCTGAAGACTGTTGTTTTCAGTGTTAATGAGAATACGTTGGACAAGGATGACCAGATTATTTCTGCTGCATCCTGCACCACCAACTGTCTGGCTCCGATGGCTAAGGCTCTGAATGATCTGGCTCCGATTAAGAGCGGTATCATGAGCACGATCCATGCTTATACCGGCGACCAGATGATTCTGGATGGTCCGCATAGAAAAGGCGATCTGCGCCGTGCTCGTGCAGGTGCTGTGAACATCGTTCCGAACTCTACCGGTGCTGCAAAAGCAATTGGTTTGGTTATTCCGGAACTGAACGGCAAGCTGATCGGTTCCGCACAGCGTGTACCGGTTCCGACTGGTTCTACCACGATCCTGACCGCTATCGTAGAAGGTCATGTAACCGTAGATCAGATCAATGCTGCTATGAAGGCTGCTGCTTCTGAATCCTTTGGTTATAATGAAGATCAGATCGTATCTTCTGATATTATTGGTATCACCTATGGTTCTCTGTTTGATTCTACACAGACCATGGTAATCAATCTGGATAATGGTACCAGCGAGGTACAGGTAGTTTCTTGGTATGATAACGAGAATTCTTACACCAGCCAGATGGTTAGAACCATTAAATATTTTGCAGAGCTGTAAGATCAGATAAAAAGGTCTATAAGAAACAGTATAATCGCAGATTATACTGTTTCTTTTTATTTATAGCAATGAGAGCGTTAGTAAAGGTGTAAAGTAGGCATTGCACTCAAAGATTTTTTGTGGTATAAAGTATAATATATTTATATTTAAGAATAAATGCGCTTTAGCGAGGAGGGTACGATGAAAAAGAGAAAAGTATTATCCATGATTCTTGCACTGACAATTTTGTGTGCAGGATTGCCTACGGTGAGCATGCAGGCAAATTCTTTGGATGCAAAAGAGGCTTCCTGACAAAAACCGGCTGATTATGTGAAGCCTACATACGAGGAAGGTAAGATCAATTTGAACGGGTATTATACGGTTGCCAATGATGGAGGAATTACAGCGGAGTTGGAATGGAGTTTTCCGTATGAAAATCCCCAGCGGCCGGGCGAGGGCATGGCGGATCCGGCCAGACCCTATACCTACCGGATGTGGCAGTCAAAGAAAAATGAAAATGGTACATGGACCAACTGGGAAACGCGTTCGCCGGTGGATGTGGATGCGCGGGACGGCAGTGTGCGTGTGCTGAATATTGCGCCCAATGCAGCCAGTACGGCTTATTTGAAAAACTGGATGAGCATGGCGGCTACTGATTATAATGGCACGCCGACGACAGTAGGGCGTGGCATTATTCAAGTAGATGCGATTGAGATTAGTCAGTATAACAGCAATCCGAATGCATATTTAAAAAATGCAGACGGGACCTATAAGTATAATGTTTTGATGTTTGGTACTTATGATGCAAATGCAAATCAGGATTTGAATGCCGCATCTCAGAAAGCAACGATTGAGTTCGCACAGGCAGGCGGCGGTATTATGTTCGGACATGATACGGTTACGAATGGAGTAAGCGGACATCCCTACTTTAATCGCTTTGCGCAGGATGATTTTTTAGGCATTACCCTGCCGGGAACGACTGTAAGTTATCTAAATACAAATGTAAAAGTTGTGGATACCGGATTTTTGACCAGCCGGCCATGGAATCTGGAAGGAGCAACGCTGACAATTCCGGCTGCACATGTATTGGGACAGTATGTACCGAATACCGGCACCACTCGTGTATGGATGCAGTTTTCAGACGCTGCCGGAAATGTAGTCAACCGGGTAACGCCGGGCGTGGCGGGTTCAACCGATAACTATTATCTAATTACCAAGGGACCGTATGCGATGATTCAGACAGGTCACTCTAATGGACAGGCTACGCTGGATGAAGCAAAGGTATTTGCCAATACGCTGATCTATATTGCCCAGACTACGACGACAACGACGGCGCGGGACTCTTCTTTCATTGATGAAGCAGCGCCTCAAAAACCAAAGGGACAACTCGTCAATGTAACGCCGGCGGATGATCTCAGTACCTATACGGCTACGATTGCATTAAGCGGATCCGAGGATTATGGGACAACATATGCCTATAGAATCCAGGGAATTAGAGCCGCCAGTATTGATGAGTCTACAGGAGTAACATACCCGGAGGAAGTATGGTCCAGTACGGTTACGAATCCGGAGGATCCATCGATTTATAAAGGAACAGCGAAATCAGGGCTTCGCGGATATTATGTGAGTGCCGTGAATACCAGTGAAACACCGGTTGTACTATCTTCTGTGCCTACCGCACAGGTTATGCGTGCATCCGGGACAGAGGCAGTTGTAAATTATGAAACGACGACGCTGGAGCCGGGTAAGCAATATTATGTGCATGCATTTGCGGTGGATTATGCGGGAAATGTAAGTGAGGATTTAGTGATTCCTGTGAGCGTAAGCGCATACCGTGCGAATTTTTATCATAATGATGGTACGGATCACTATACGCAGACGCTTTTAAGCGATACAGGGAAATTAGCTTCCATTGCTAAACCGCCGGTACGGCCCGGATATGAATTTCTTGGCTGGTATGAAAACATAGAGGGAGAAGGAGACCCGCTTTCTGCAGATGATGTATTTGACATGAGCAGGCCTGAGTATCTGGATGGGGTTAAATTCTATGCTAAATGGATCAAGCTTTGGAACATAACGTTAGGCCAGAAAGGAGAAGGCAGTATTACGCTTTCTTCCTCAGAAAACGGAAGCAATCCATATCGGCAGGGGACGGATGTAACGGTTTCCTATGAACCAGCAGAAGGATATGCTGTGAAAGCCGTATGGCTAGACGGCATCATGCAGCTGCCTCAGGAGAGTAAAACACTTGTGATTCCTGCGATTCAGGATCACCATTATGTACTCGTTGAGTTTATTGATGAAGGAGAGATAGCTCCTGAATTTTATAGTGTGGAGACGCAGCTCACAGGGGGAGGAGCAGGGAGCTCCATAACGCCCAGTATTCGGATGGCTCAGAATGATCCGAGAACCGAAAATTATACGGTAACATGGAGTGCCGGTGATGGCTATGTGGTGAAGGAAGTTAAAATCGATGGGATGAACCGGCCCGATTTATTGCATGAAAATCAAATTCTTTTTTCTAAAATCGAAGCAGATCATAAGATAGAGATCAAGCTCGAAAAGGAAAATACTCCAGATCCAAGCGCCATGGTTACTACAGAACTGACAGGCGGCCCGGGCAGTATTACGCCATCTGCAGATGTCGCAATTGGAGATAGCTATACGGTGTATGCCAGTGTAGCCGATCCAATCAACTATGAGCTGGTTAGCGTAACCGTATATGATCAGGACGGGAATCCCGTTCCGGGGATTACGGCTGATCTTACGAGCGGAGAAATTATTGTGCCCAACATTGTTTCAGATTATCGTGTCGTTGTAGAAGCAGCGCCTAAACAGCAGGCCGGTACCGTGGTGGTGCCGGAGAGCGAGCAGCTGCGTGTAAATACAGGGAAAACAGGACAGGGAACGATCTCGAATTCAATGATTGTAAAACGCGGCATGGATTATACTGTGCAGTGGGAAGCAGCTCCCGGATGGCATGTGCAGGAGGTGACCATCGACGGCAATAAGATTTATTATAATACCGATGTACCACAGACTGCGATGCTGCTGCGCCTTGTTGCAGAGGGTACGGCAGGGGATCAGCCCTTTGAGGATATTCAGGATAATCATAGCGTACAGGTAGTATTTACTGAGGATCCGGTAGAAGAGCCGGAAGATCCGGATGCACCGGTTGTGCCTAAGGATCATTATAAGGTTATGACGCAAATTCAGGGAGATGCCAATATTTCCGTTACAGCCAGCAACACATCAGTGAAAGCGGGCGATCCCTATGAGGTGGTATGGAATGTCGAAGATGACAGCGTCATTACCCATATTTACGTAAACGGCGAGCTGCGCAGCGATCTGCTTACACAAAATCAGATCACACTGGATGCCGTTGAAAAGGACTATTTGATTGAAATTGTAGCAGAGAGAATCGGAGACCCGATCCCCAAACTGGACAAGACAGTTGTGAATGAAAACCGAACAGATCAAAACCGAGTCGGAGACCGATTAACATATGAGCTCCATGCGCAGAATCAGTATCCGTATCGTACATGGGAGAATGTGAAGATCATGGACCAGATTCCCGAGGGAATGGAACTGGACACCAGCACTCTTACTCTTTTGAAAAATGGAGTCCCCATTAAGACCTTGCCGGCCTCCTGTTATGACCCGAATACGCGTATGCTGACGGTATCAGTCGGAGATATCACGAATCCAGATGTATACACACTCAAATTCCAGACAACGATACGGCAGAGCAGTATTCAGCCAGAGAACTTGGCAGCACAGAATCTGACCAACCGCGCATGGGCAGAGGGAGAAAATGCTGTAGTGAATTCTCCGGAAGCCAAACCCAATGAGGATCCGGTAGCTAAGCCATTGCCCGATCCGGATCCGGCTGTCTCGAAGACGGCTGTAAATGCAGCAGAAGACGCCGCAGGCGTAAAAGCGGGCGATACAATTCGCTATGGAATTAAAGTAGAGAATCGCCGGTATGGGTCTGTGTGGACGGCGGTCCGCATCACAGACCGGATTCCGGAAGGGTTGACGATTGATCCGAATACGATTTATCTGATTGATCCGAGCGGTGTGCCGCAGAAGCTGGATTCATCAGTATATCAAGCTGATAGCCGCATGCTGAGTGTTATGATTGGCGATATTTTTGGCGAAGAGAGCTATGAAGTTACATTTAGTGCTCAAGTAGAAGCTTCGGCGGTCGGTAAAGATATTGGCAATATAGCGGCAGCTTATGGAGCTTCGGCTGCGGAAGAGGGAGCACCTGGACATTGGGGCTCAGAAACCGAATATGAGGTGAAGCAGGGAGAGATAGGCAGTAAACCGGTGATAGAAGAGACCATTCAACTGCAAACCGGGAAAACGTATGCCGGTTCTACTGCGGTAGCGCCAGGAAACCAGGGGGCTGCTACAGGAGATCGGGAATTTGGTGATGCAGCCGTGCTGTTTATGGCAGCCGCGCTGGCTTTAATTGGACTGATCATCTGTAAGCGTAAGCTTAGATATAATCAATAAGCTGTAAACAGGAGCATTCCGTAGGAATGCTCCTGTTTGTTTATCACAAATACTTCTTGCTTTTTAAGTTTTTTTTCGGTATGATAAGTATAATAAAATTGATCATGGAAATGAGGAATGGGTATGTTTGAAACAATCCGCACGGCCGCATATATGGCAAAGGTGTTTTTAGAAGCTAGAAAATACATCCGCAGAAGTAAGAAGCTGGCTCCGGAAGAGGGGTGGCAGATGGGATATGATTTTGTACATCCCAGAGCCTCTAAACTCCTCAAAATAACAGGATCACGCGTAATCTATCATGGTCTTGAGAATCTGCCGGAACAGAAGGGCGTAGTATTATTTGTTGGCAATCATCAGAGCTATTTGGATATTCCGGCTATTTTGAGTGTCATGGAAACGCCGACAGCTTTTGTTTCAAAAAAGTCAGTTGGCAAGAAGCCCTTTTTAGGTCCTATTTTAGCAATGCTGGGCTGTGTTTCCATCGATCGGGAGAATTTGCGGCAGTCGCTCACCGCCATCAAAGAAGCAAGTCAGCGTTTGACATAAGGGCTGAATATTGTGATTTTTCCGGAAGGAACACGAAGTCAGGGTCATGATATCGCAGTATTTAAGTAGGTTAGTATCAAAGCCGCCAACATGGTTGGAGCCCC
>CANOUM010000026.1 GCA_947570515.1 uncultured Clostridia bacterium | reverse complement strand
ATCCACAATTGGCAGCGAATTGAGCTTGTGCTCCCAAATGATGTCGTTTGCCTCTTTTAAGGTAATACCGTCTTTGGCGTAGATGATGGATTCAAACGGCGTCATAAACTCTTTAACCTTGGTCTGAGGATCCATGCGGCTCACACGATAGTCACGGCTTGTCACGATGCCCACCAGTTTACCGGTAGGGGTGCCGTCTTCTGTCACCGCCATGGTGCTGTGGCCGGTTTCCTGCTTGAGGGCCAGCACATCTGCCAGCGTATTTTCAGGATTGATGTTGGAATCGCTGGCTACAAAGCCGGCTTTGTAATTCTTTACGCGCGCTACCATAGCCGCCTCTTCCTCAATCGTCTGAGATCCGTAAATAAAAGAAACGCCACCCTCTGTGGCCAGTGCAATGGCCATTTTTTCACCGGATACCGACTGCATGATCGCAGAAACCATCGGGATATTCAGGCTAAGAGGGCACTCCTCCTGGCCCTTGCGGTACTTAACCAGAGGAGTTTTAAGGCTAACGTTACTGGGAATGCACTCAGAAGAGGAATATCCCGGCACCAGCAGATATTCGCTAAAGGTGTGGGAAGGTTCGGAAAAATAATAAGCCATTGTAAGATTCTCCTTTATGTATTCTAATTTAATTAGCTATTATATCAGCCGGCCCTTAGTTGGTCAATCCCGTTTTATCACAAAGCCCAAAAGAAAATTTTAAAGAATGTGAGCGATTTGCATAAAAACTGCAGGAGCCTCTTGCAAAGTACGTTGCCCCGCGAGGCGGGCAGGCGCAGGTGGCTTACATGGTCAGAGGTGCGTCACCTGAGCATTTTTCGCCTATGGCGCAGAAGGGGCAAGAATGCAGGCTTTTTGGATATGGAGAGAAAAAAGCTGTTTTTCTTTATTTACAAAAATAGATTTTCGGCAAAAAAATACGATAATAAAAGTACAGTGAAAAACCGTATCACCGAAGTCTCAAAGGGCTTCATGGTAGCATGATGGGTTTGTTTTGCTGTAGGTGGTGCATGGCTTCGAGACAATCTCTAGCCAATGGAAACCCGGAATCTTTTGTCAAATTACAGCGA
Source organism: uncultured Clostridia bacterium (assembly GCA_947570515.1). Classification (GTDB taxonomy): domain Bacteria; phylum Bacillota; class Clostridia; order Lachnospirales; family Bianqueaceae; genus CALWPV01. The sequence goes on along the minus strand of CANOUM010000026.1, from coordinate 13,355 downwards.
AGCTATGAACCTTGAGATTCCGGGTGCTTTTTTCAGGGAGGATCGCAGAGATGAAGCGTTTTCAGGTATGGATTGATTTGCAGGACAGACGATATGCCAGGCGGCTGATTGATTTTTTAAATATGCGGTATGGCAATCAGATGCAGGTGTTTGCAAAAGGTCAGAAAGAGGTTTTACCGGATGGACAGGGAGTTTTGCTCAGCGATCGTCATACAGATGAGACAAGCTATGGGAGACAGATGCTGGTTTCGGCGCTTGAGGGAGTGAATCCTTACCAGTCGGGACATCAGATTGCGAGAGCGATTTTAGAGTGCCATGAGGCAGAGAATCAGGAGCAGCCGGCAGAGGAAGACAGGAGGCAATGGGTCAGCGTGTATTCTGCGACGGGCGGAATTGGGAAGAGTACGCTCGCCATGGGATTGGCGCAGGCGCTGGCCGAAGAGGAGCGGAAAGTACTGTATTTGTCGCTGGAGGGTCCATCTGCATGGATTTTGTATTATCAGTATCCGTTTGCGTATACGGTATCGGATCTGCTGTATTGTTTTTTGATGGAGGGAGCAGAGAAAGGCAGGCAGCAGCTGCAAAAGATGGTTTATAAGCAAAGCAGCGGCGTTTATTTTCTGCCGCCCTGTTTGTATCCGGATGATTTGATGGAATTTACAGAAGAGGAGCTGGAGGCTTGGCTCTCTATGCTGAAAACTGAATTTGAATATGTGATTGCAGATATGAGCGGCCAGATGATTCGGCCGCAGCGTCTTATTTTAGAAAAAAGCACGCGGCTTTGTTATTTGTTGGATGCGAGGGCAGAGGGGGAAGCGAAGTGGCAGGATTTTCAGGTCAGGCATCGGCAAAAAGAGAACGCGGAAATTTTCTGTCGGTACGGAGGGAGAAATAAGCTGAGTGAGATTTTGCTTCCGGAGGAAGAACAGCTATTTGAAATCTGTGAAGGTAAACGGCAATTTAGAAAGGAAACGATGTATTTTAAATGTCTGAAACAGACCATAGCGGCATGGAGTTAAGAGAGCTATATCATCGGTGCAAAAAGAAAACGAAAGAAAGAGCAAGAGAAGAAAATGCCTATACAGATGAAACAGTAAAGGCGATCATTTTGCAGGTACTTAGCGAGGAACACAGACGATGCTGGATTCCTATTCGTGATAGGGTAGCCGTGGGTCGGCGCATTTTTTATGCGCTGCGCAGACTGGATGTGCTGCAGCCGCTGATGGAGGATGAGATGGTCACCGATATTATGGTGAACGGAGCGGATCATATCTATTATGAGAAGAATGGAAAGATGAAGCGCTATCCGGAAAAATTTGAAAGCAGGCAGAGACTGGAGGATCTCATTCAACAGATTGTTGGCAATGTAAATCGAAGCGTAAATGAGGCGAGTCCCATTGTCGATGCCCGTCTTGACGATGGCTCCCGGGTGCATGTAGTGCTGGCGCCGGTTGCTTTAAATGGTCCGATACTCACGATCCGGCGTTTTCGCAATACGCCGATTACGATGGAAGATCTGATCGCCTGGCAGACTCTGACAAAAGAAATGGCAGCATATTTAAAGCGAGCGGTTGAAGAAAAGAAAAATATTTTTGTCTGCGGCGGCACGGCATCGGGGAAGACAACGCTGCTTAATATTTTATCCAATTTTATTCCTAAAGAGGAGCGCATTATCACGATCGAGGATGCGGCAGAGCTTCGTTTAGCCGGCTTGGAAAATGTTGTGACGCTGGAAACCAGAAATGCTCGTGCTGACGGAAAAGGACAGATTTCTATGCAGGAGCTGATTAAAGCAAGTCTGCGTATGAATCCAGATCGGATTATCGTAGGAGAGGTGAGAGGGAAGGAAGCATTAGATATGCTGCAGGCAATGAACACAGGGCATGAGGGATCTCTCTCAACGGGGCATTCCAGCGGCTGCAAAAATATGCTGATGAGAATTGAGACGATGGTTTTGATGGGGGCGGATATGCCTTTACAGGCAATACGTCAACAGATTGCATCAGCTATTGATTTGTTGGTTTATGTAGAGAAGATTAAAACAGGACAGAGGAAAGTTACAGAAATAACAAAGGTGAAGGGGTATAAAAACGGTGAAATTGAAACAGCTGCGGTCTTTTATCATAATCAATGGTGTGAGGAGGAAGCAGAGTGAGTGATCGGTATAATTATGATAAATATACTCTGCATATCAGACAATATGTGCTGAGCAGTCTGTCTGGGATGGCAGGTGCAGCACTGGTTATGGTTATTTTTTATCGCAGCATCTGGATGGTTTCGCTGGCATGTGTGGGAGGCGGTATTTTTGCACCGCTTTATTATAAAAGGTATTTGATTGACAAGCGTAAGAGGAAGCTGCGAGAGGAGTTTAAAGACGCGTTATACAGTCTGATTGTTTCTTTGAGGGCAGGTCGTTCTCTGGAGGGAGCATTTGTTGCCTCGATAGAAGATATGGATGCGGAGATGATGCCGTATATGCATCACGAATGGAAAGAGATTATCTCACAGCTTCAGGTGGGGATCCCGGTTGAGGAGGGATTGCAGGAATTTGGACAGCGCAGCGGCGTAGAGGAGATTCAAAGCTTTGCCAGAACAGTAGAGGTGTGTAAACGTTCAGAAGGAGACATTGCTAAAGTAATGGAAAACACCATTGATCTATTGCAGGAAAGAATGGAGATTCAGATGGAATTAAAAGTGATTTTAGCCAAAAAGAAAACGGAGCAAAAAATTTTAAACGTAATGCCATTTATGATCATTGGATTACTGCTGCTGTTGTCGCCGGACTATTTGGAGCCGCTTTATCATTCTTTGCAGGGAAAGCTGGTGATGACAGTTTGTATGGTGCTTAGTATAGTTAGCTATTTGATATCTAAGAAAATATCCAATATTGCCATGTGATAAAGCGTAAATGGGAGGACGGCATGTGGATTGTGAGTATAACAGCAGAGCTGCTGCTTTTAGGATGGATGATATATTGCCGGAAAAAAGAAGAATCTTTAAGGGAAAAGTGGAAGCAGGAGAGCTGGGTGTTTCGGGTTTTGCTGCCTGCAGGAAAGACAGCTGCAGATCATATACCCATTTCAGAAAAGAGAATGCAAAAGCAGCGGATTTATTCCATTTTATGTCAGCTTACCAATGAAAAAGAGGGAAGGGAGGAATATTATGTTTATCGGTGGAAGCGATATGGATTAGCAGTAGGGTTTGCTCTTCTTTGTAATACAGTTTGGATGGGAACTTATATAACAGGACAGCAGAAGAAGGAAACTTTTGATTCTATTCAAGAGAGACCTGATTATGGAAGCGGAGGTCAAAAGGAAGAAGTAACCCTAATTTTAGAGGGGGCCAGCGGCGCAGCAGAACATACATTTTCTCTGGCGATTCCGGAGAAGGCGATTACTCCGGAGGAGGCTATGAAAAAGCTTGAGGAAGGTCTGGCATATGTGAGGAATGAATGGCAGGGAAAGCTCGTTAGGAAGGATATCTCTTTGCCGGCGCAATGGAAGGAAGTTTCTCTGGTATATGAAAGTCTTACGCCGGAGCTTTTGAAAGAAAACGGCAGGTGGGTGGGAACAGTAACCGAAGAACGGCAACAAATTTTATTAAAAATCACGGGCAGCTTAGCGGGACAAAGACAAAGCGATGAGCTTCAAATGTGGGTGCCGGCTATTACAGAGCTTTCACCGGAGGAACGAATCAAGATGATTGCGGCAAAAGCGCAGGCCGGAATCTATACAGAAGAAGGAATTATACGGCTGCCCACAGAGACAGAGCTGGGAGAATCGCTTTATTGGACGAAAAAGAAAAAAAGCTCTTATATGTGGTTAGGATGGCTGGGGCTATTGTCTGTATTTGTTTTTTGGCAGCAAGATCGGGAATATAAGCAGAAAATGAGAAATAGGCAGTACCAAATAGAGCAGGCGTATCCTGAATTTATCAATGAGCTTGTGATTTTGTTAGGAGCGGGATTAAGTTTTCCTGCTGCATGGAAAAGATTGGGAGAGGATTATCAAAAACAATGCACAGAGGGAAAGAAAGAGAATCCCTTATATGATGAGATCTATCAGGAGAGTAAGCAGCTGCAGGCCGGCATGTCTATGCGGGAGGTTCTGGAAGAGTTTACAGTCAATATTCGCTGTAAGGAGGCACGCCGCTTTGCGGTACTCGCACTTCAAAACCTGAAAAGAGGGGATGCGTTTTTGATTTCGCGATTAAAAGAACTGAACCGAGAGGCATGGGAGCTACGGAAAAAGCAGGTGAGAGAAAGATCGGAGGAGGTAGATACAAAGCTTTTATTACCGCTTATGTTAATGCTAATTGTTATTTTAATGATCGTCTTAACCCCGGCCATGATTTCAATGCAGATCTAAATCGTTTAACGAAGAAAGGAAAAGAATGTTAAAAACGTACTGGAAAATACAAGCTATATTAGAAAGCAAAGATGGATTCGGAACAATCGAACTCATTTTATTGATTTGTGTGCTGATTGGACTGGCGCTGATGTTTAAAGATACGATTGTCGATTTTGTCAGTGGTATTTTAGACAATATTTCAAATCAGGGAGGCGTGTTTGATCCCGGCGCGATTGTTGGATGAAAGGAAGTCTAACAGTGGAGTTATCACTCCTCTTTCCTCTGCTTTTTATTATTTTTGTGTTTATACTGCAATGCAGCCTCTATCTTTTTTATAGACTTTATACGCAGTGTCTTGTACAGCAAAGTTTTATGGTTTGTATAGAACAGAGAAAAGCAGGGGAAAGTCCGGAGACTTCTATGGAGGGAGCCAGGGAATATTTATTGGAGAAAACGGCAGCACTGCCGTTACGGATTGAAAAAGAGAGCTGGAATCAAGAAGATGCATGGTTTAAAGAATCGTATGAGGTAGAAATTGTACTGCAATATATGTCCTTAATTCCTTTATCATGGACGGTACAGGGAAAAACAGTCTGGAGCGATCCGCTGCAATTTAAAAACCGCGTCGATTTTCTATGGGAAAAAGGAAAGGTACTTTTGGAGAATAATAGATGAAAAAGAGGCTCATTCAAACATGCCAGGGCAGTATAACGGTATATTTTTCAATCATTTTTCTTTCCGTGATTATTTTTTTGGGCGCCATATGGGCGTTGGGAAGATCGGTATTGATTCGAACGGATATCCGGCGGGATATAGATGCGGCTGCTTTTTCGGTTCTGGCTGAATATGATCGGAGCTGGGTACGGGAATATGGATTATACATCCTTCCTAAAGAATCATTGGAACAGGAGATTCGGTTTTATCTGAATGAGAATTGCCGGCATGCTTGGGGAAAATATGAGGTTAATGATTTGAATATAACAGAAATCAGGAGCCTGCAGAGTTTACCGGTTTTGCAGCAGCAGATTCTGAGCTTTATGAAAATCAGAGGAGTTTTGAGTTTTGTTGAGGAGGCAATGGATCTGTTGCTGCAGGTGCAGGAAAAGGATCGGCAGATGACAGAGGAGATTGACTGGCAGGATACAGAGCAAATGCAATGGATTCAAAACATCTATGCGCAGATGGTGACGAATTTGGAAGGTATTCGGCCGGATGGGTATCAAAATCCGTTTAGTATCAATTCACTGCTGCGGGCAGACCCGGCTTATGAGGAAGTGAAAGCAGCGATAGAAAAAGAGAAGCCAAGCGCTGAAGATATTGCGATATTAGAGAAAGCGTATTATGCATGCGATCAAACGGCGGTTATATGCAGGGAAACAGTGCAGCTCAGCGATGAACTCGAACAAGAGATCAAAAAGCTAAAGAACGCAGATGAGATGCCGGTAACAAGTATAGAGTTAAATACGTATCGATCCTGTTGGGAGAAAAATGTAAGATTATGTGAGGAAGCTTCTCAGGCAATTCAGGCCTGGTTAAAGGAGTCAGAACAAGATCATCAGGAAGCCATAGAAAAGGTACACAGGCTTTGTGAATACGAATGGTCCATTCACTTGCCGTATGAATATAGGGAACAAACAGAATCGAGGGATTTTACAGGGATTTTATCTTATCTGAAAGGATATACAGAGGATATCAGCCGCTTTGCACCAAACAGGGAACTGGACTTAGGCATGGTAAAAGAAGAGAGCAGTCAAGAGGGAGAAATAGGAGCGATTGAACTGGATAGCTCATTTAAGGAATTATTTCTGATAACAGAATATGCAATGGGGACATTTCAAAATCTGCGTGAAGTATTGGACAAGGAAAAAGGAAAGCTTTCACTTAATTTGCGCGGAGAAGAAAAGGAAAATCGATATTTATCTAATGAGGTTGAGTATTTGGTCGTGGGGAAGGCCAATGAATATCAAAATGTAGAAGGAAGCAGACAAAGGCTTATATGGCTGCGGGTTGTCCTGAACATGGCTTACCTTTTAGCAAATACAGAAAAACGTCTGGAAATAGAAGCGATTGCAAATACAGTAGGAGGTATTTTACTTCCGGGCATTGGAAATGGAATTGCCTTTGGCGTGCTATTAACAGCCTGGAGCTATGGAGAAGCAATTGCCGATTATCGGACGTTGCTGCAGGGAGGCCGTATTCCAATATGGAAAAGTGAGACCAGCTGGCAGACGAGTTTGAGCAATATAGTATCTATGGATTTTTCAGAAGAAGCAGCGGAGAAGGGGAGCGGCCTTTCTTATGAGCATTATATGAGGCTGCTGCTATATATGGTAGGACAGGAAACACTATTGATGCGAATTCAGAATCTATTATATTTGAATCATCAAAAAAGGAGTATGGAGGAATATGTAACAGGTTTTTCTTTTGAAGGCGGGATACATGATACAGGTAAAGAAAGAAGATTTTCGGGGACATATCAGTATGAAATCTATGAGTAAGCACATGGGAGGTTCTATGGTTCTTGAAGCGGCCTTGGTGTTTCCATGGCTTATTGCAGTGATTCTGCCATTTCTTTATTTGGTGTATGGGCTTGTTATACAAAATATGCTGGAAGTTGGACTAGAGCAAGGACTTCGTGAAATAGCAGTGGAAAGCTACCTGTTAGAACGGTTATCTATGTTACCAGCTCAAAGTGAGCGGGAAGAAGAGGTAGCGCCGACAGAGCCGGAAGAGGTACAGGAGCTGGAGGGGATCTTAACACGATATAAAGCTTTGAAGGATCCAGAAAATATGAAAGAGATACTGGAGGAAGAAGTGATCAATATAGCAGGGCGATATCTTCTGAAAGAAAAAGTAAAAGACTATATTCAGGAGGAAAAACTGCATCAGTGGGGAATTTTAAACGGATGGGATGGAATTTCCTTTGTAGAAAGCCGATTTTTTTATAGCAAAGAGGGAAGAAAAAGACTCATTAAAGGTGTTATCTCATTTGAATGGAATATCGATCTTCCTTTTTGGAGCCTTCCCAGCGTCAAAATAGAAAGAGTATATCATACGTTTGTCGGCGAAGATACTAATTTCGGACAGGAGAAAACAGAGGGCTCTGCAGCGTTAGAGAACCTCGTATATCGGATAGGGCAGGGAATACATTATCACAGTCTGGACTGTTATTTAATTCAAAAAGATATCATTTCTCAGGTACGGCAGCAGGCGCAAAGAGAGGGCCGAAAATCCTGTGAACGCTGCAGTCCGCAGCAAAAGGTTATTGTATATATGACAAGTAAAGGAGAGCGTTATCACACGAAGGAATGTACCTATTTATATCCACAGCTTTCATCTATGCATATGGAGGAAGCACTTGAGCGCGGATATACAGGATGTGGACTTTGTCAGGAGGGAAAAGGGAATTTTTCATGATGCTGATTATGCAGGCCATTTTGATTGGATTAGCGATTTTTGACGCATGGACAAAAAAGCTGCCGGTTGCATTATTACTGCTGCTTTCGATAGGAGGAATATGGAAATTCAGTCTCCTGGCATGGCAGTTACAGCTTTTCTCTTTATTTTTTGCAGTTTTGATAGGTGCAGGCGGAGCTTGGTTTCAAAAGAAACAGCAGCTGGGCGGCGGAGATGTATGGTTGCTTACGATTCTGGCGCTTTTCTGGCCGCCGGAAATATTCTGGAGGAGTCTGTGTAATGGGGTTATCCTTTTGGGACTAGCAGCAGTCGGAATATGGATGCTGAATAAAGACAGCGATGGAAAGATCCCCTTTGTTCCCTTTATTTTACTGGGGTATTGGCTTGCCATTTGCGGAGATTGAAGTATGGTATATAGAATCAAGGAATCGGAAGCATTATATGTTCGGGCAGATGAAAAGGCGATTGTGTATCAGGTCCAGATGATGCAGAAGGTTAAGTGGCTATTACCATTTAGCTGGGAAGAAGAGACGCTGCATTATCAAAGGGGAATGGGCAAATCGGTATTAGCATGGTTAAAGAATGAGCCGGATCAGGAAGAATTATTAATGTTTATAACAGCATTAGGAATGATTCAAAAAGATATAGAACAATATCTGATGGACTGGGATAAATTGCTTTGGGATGCAGAGTGGATTTTTTGGAATGCTGAAGAAAAAAGATTGCAGATGATATATTGTCCGTGGGATATAGACGCGGTAGGAGTCACAGGGATCTTTAAAGGCTTAGCAAGATTATTGTGGCAAAAGGCAGTTTATCAAAAGTGGATGCAAAAGGAATTGATTTTACTTATTTTTGAGTTAAATACTCAGGTTGCGCAGGCAGGGGAAGCGGCTGACTGGCAAAGCTGGGCAGAGAGGAGACAAGGAAGGCAGAAAAAAGAAGAGACAGAAATTGCTCTGGATGTTTTAACTGAAGACTTGCCTAAAAAAGAGAAAAAAACTATTTTTCAAATATGGAGAGAAAAAATACCGTTTGTTTTGCGATAAGGATATTAAGGAGCATGCGTCAATTTTAAAACATGCCCTAGGCAAGTGTGCTATTCTGTGATACAATTCATATGTTATTTATTTTGGTTGAAATGGAGAGAACATGTATCAGGAATTTGCGAAAGTCTATGATGAGTTTATGCAGACAATTCCCTATACGGTATGGGCCGATTATATAGAGCAGATATGGAAGGCGCATAAGGCCAAGCCTCATTTGATTCTGGATTTAGCCTGTGGTACGGGCAGTTTAACATTAGAATTGGCAAAACGGGGCTATGATATGATTGGCGCAGATATATCGCCGGAAATGTTAGAAATTGCGCAGGATAAAGCCAGAACAAAGCAGAAGGATATTTTATATTTAATGCAGGATATGCGGGAATTTGAACTGTACGGGACGGTAGACAGTATTTTGTGTACCTGTGATAGTCTCAATTATATTTTAGAAGAAGATGAGCTGCTTCAAACCTTTCAGCTTGTGGAGAATTATCTGGATCCGGATGGCCTTTTTATTTTTGATATCAATACCGTTTATAAATATGAGCATCTACTGGGAGATCAGACGTTTGCCGATACCACGGAAACAGCTGCCTTTATTTGGCAGAATTATTATGATAGGGAAGAAAGGATCAATGAATATCAGGTGACCTTCTTTTGCCAGCAAGAGGATCTCTATCGAAGAGAAGAAGAATTTCATTATCAAAAAGCATACACAGTTTCTCAGATTGTAAAATTACTGGAGGCGTCTCATTTAAAAGTAGAGGGTGTGTATGATGCATTTACATTAAATCCAATAACAGAAAGCTCCGAACGAATATGTTTTGTTGCAAGGGAACAGAGAAAGGAACAGAAAAATGAGTGATTATGTGTTAAGAGGGATGGCGGCTGACGGACAGATTTTAGCATTTGCCGCCGTTACATCAGAAATGGTTGAAGAGGCGAGAAAAAGACATGGAACAACGCCGGTAGCCACAGCGGCACTGGGAAGGACGATGACAGCAGCGGCGATGATGGCGTGTCAGCTAAAAGGAGCCAAGGAGACGCTTACGATTCAAATTGAGGGATCGGGTCCGATTGGAAAAATCATTACGACTGCAGACGGAAACGGCGCGGTACGGGGCTATGTCAGCCAGCCTAAGGTAGAATTGCCGCCAAAGGAAAAAGGAAAGCTGGATGTGGCAGCAGCGGTTGGTATTGGAGTTATGAACATTGTTAAGGATTTGGGCTTAAAAGAGCCGTATGTGGGATCAACACATTTAGTAAGCAGTGAAATTGCAGAAGATCTGGCATATTATTTTACAGCCTCTGAACAGATTCCTTCAGCAGTAGCATTAGGAGTTCTGGTAAATAAAGATGAAACGGTGTGGACATCGGGAGGATATATTTTTCAGATGATGCCGGGAGCATCCGATGAAATTGCAGAAAAGCTACAAGAGAAAGTAACGCATTTCCCGCCTATTTCAAAATATCTGGCAGAGGGACATACGCCAGAGGAATTGCTGGAAGATATGCTGGGAGAATTTGATTATCATACTTTGGATAAGGTTGAAACGAGGTTTCAATGTAATTGCACGAGGGAACGAGTCAGCGCTGCTTTGATGAGCATTGGAGAGAAAGACTTGCAGGAACTGATCGATGCAGGAGAAACGATTGAGATGAGCTGTCATTTCTGTAATGAGAAGTACCTGTTTTCAGTAGAAGAAATGCAGGATTTATTAAAAAAAATTCAACGATAAAAAAATGAAAATTTGCTTGCGAAGAAATAAAATGCATGATAAAATGTGCTTGTAAAGAGGACATCGCAAGCGAGAAGTGTCCTTCACTCGAAGACATTAGGAGGATTCGTTATGAGCAAAACAATGTATGCGCTGGTTAAATCAGAAGCTGGTGTTGGACTTACACTGGAAAGAGTTCCGATTCCAGAGGTGGGTCCCAATGATGTAAAAATTAAGATTCATAAGACTTCTATTTGTGGTACAGATCTGCATATTTACAATTGGGACGAGTGGTCACAGGCTACGATCAAGATTCCTACAGTCATTGGCCATGAATATGTAGGAGAAATCGTAGAAGTAGGTGAAGCAGTTTCCGAATATCAGGTAGGACAGACGGTTACAGGGGAAGGTCATATTACCTGCGGTACCTGCCGAAATTGTCGTGAAGGAAACAAACATCTCTGCCGCAATGCAATTGGCGTAGGTGTTAACCGCAATGGTGCGTTTGCTGAATATCTGGTTATTCCGAAAGATAATGTAGTTCCCGTTACCATTACCGATACCATTACAGAATCAATGGTATCCTCCTTTGATCCGCTTGGCAATGCAGTACATACGGCGCTGAGCTTTGATATGGTGGGAGAGGATGTCTTAATTACGGGCTGCGGAGCTATCGGAATCATGGCAGCGGCTATTGCACATCATGTGGGAGCCCGCCGTGTAGTTGTTACGGATGTTAATGATTATCGTCTTAATCTTTGCAAAGAGATTACACCTTCCGTTATTACAGTGAACGTAGCGAAAGAAAAACTGGAAGATGCAATGAAAACGATTGGTCTGAAAGAGGGCTTTGATATCGGCTTAGAAATGTCAGGAAACGGTCCTGCATTTTCTTCTATGATTGATAATATGAATAACGGCGGTAAAATTGCAGTTCTGGGAATCCATGCAAAGCAGCCGCAGGTTGACTGGCAGAAGATTGTTTGGAACGGTTTGACGATCCGCGGTATCTATGGCCGTAAAGTATTTGATACATGGAACAAGATGATCTTTATGCTGGAGAGCGGCTTGGATGTAAGAAAAGTATTAACGCATGAGTTTGATTTTAAAGATTTCCAGAAAGGCTTTGATGTAATGAATACCGGTAAGTCCGGTAAGGTTGTTTTAGACTGGACGTCAGCACATCAGGAATAAATCGATCGTTCATCAGAATCTATTAAAAATATCAGGAGATTACCATGAAAACAGCATATAAGTATTTTCAAGAGACTTTAAATCAGTTAAAAACAGATGGTCTGTATAAAAATGAGCGTGTCATCACAACGCCTCAGCAGAGTCACATTGACACGACAGCAGCTAAAAACGTGATCAATATGTGCGCTAATAACTACCTTGGGTTATCTAATAATGAGAGATTGATTGCTGCAGCAAAGGATAGCTATGATAAGTGGGGCTATGGCCTTTCTTCTGTACGCTTTATTTGCGGTACGCAGGAAATTCATAAGGATTTAGAGAAAAAAATCAGTGATTTTCTTGGCATGGATGATACAATTCTGTACAGCTCTTGCTTTGATGCCAATGGCGGACTGTTTGAAACGCTCTTGGATGCGGAATGCGCTATCATCAGTGATGAATTAAATCATGCCAGCATTATTGATGGTGTTCGTTTGTGTAAGGCGCAGAGATTCCGTTATAAAAACAATGACATGGAAGATTTAAAACGCTGCTTAGAAGAAGCAAAGGATGCAAAGATCAAATTGATTGCAACAGACGGCGTATTTTCCATGGATGGTATCATTGCAAATCTGCAGGGGATCTGCGACTTGGCAGAGGAGTACGATGCATTAGTGATGGTAGATGACAGCCATGCTGTTGGATTTATGGGTGAGCATGGCCGCGGTACGCATGAGGCATGCGACGTTATGGGCCGTGTTGACATCATCACAGGTACGCTTGGTAAGGCACTGGGCGGAGCATCTGGCGGTTATACCAGCGCACGTCAGGAAATTGTGGATATGCTTCGTCAAAAGAGCCGTCCCTATCTGTTCTCTAATACATTGGCTCCTGCAATTGCAAGTGCAGCTCATGAAACCTTTACCATGCTGATGGAGAGCACGGCACTGCGTGATAAGGTGCATGAAAACACACGCTATTTCAGAGAGGAAATGGAGAAGGTTGGCTTTGATATTATTCCCAGCACACATCCGATTGTAGCCGTAATGTTCTATGACGCTCATGTAGCCGGCAAAGTTGCAGAGCGTATGCTGGAGCTGGGTGTATATGTAACCAGCTTTGTATATCCGGTTGTTCCGAAAGGAAAAGCAAGAATCCGTACTCAGGTTTCTGCTGCACACAGCAAGGAAGATTTAGATTACGTGGTGAAATGCTTTAAGCAGGTTAAGGAAGAAATGGGGCTGTAAGATATAAAGCTTATCAGAAAAAAATGACAAGTCGTATGACTTGTCATTTTTTTATATTTTACTTGGCTAAACAAGTATAGCCCAGTAAATATTCATCAATTGCCGCCGCCGCTGCACGTCCTTCTGCAATTGCCCAAACAACAAGAGACTGTCCGCGGCGCATATCGCCGGCAGCGAAAACTTTTTGAATGTTGGTTGCATATCCGCCGTCAATGGTCTGAACAGTAGAAGCTGGTGTGGTCTGTAAATTAAAGTGATTGATTAAGTCAGGCAGGGGCCCTGTGAATCCACAGGCAATTAAGAGAAGATCACAAGGAAGTCTCAGCTCGGAACCAGGGATTTCACAAAATATGGTGCGGCCGGTTTTGGGGTCTGATTTGGATTGCAGTGAAACAATCACAGCTT
>CANOUM010000025.1 GCA_947570515.1 uncultured Clostridia bacterium | reverse complement strand
TGGAGATTTGTCAGGTAGATCCTGTATATCTTCATGATTTACAGCAATACTGCAAAGTGCTTAGGCAAAGAAATCAGCTGCTGAAAGAAATTTCTAAAAATCCGTCCAAAAAAGAAACTATTTTTGCGTGGGACACACAACTCATTCATTATGGTGTGAAGGTGATGAAGCGCAGAGAGCAATTTGTAAAACAGTTAGAATCTTTTACCGGCCCTATCCATGACAGCATTACGCATGGAGAAGAAAAATTAAAGATTTTGTACGAAAACGCCGTGCCGGCAGACGAGAGCCTTTTCCAGCGTGCGCTGGAAAATAATCTGGCGCGTGATATTCGGTATGGTACGACGGCAAGCGGGCCCCATCATGATGATTTGGCGCTGTATGTGGATCAGGCTGACGTGCGTGTGTACGGTTCACAGGGGCAGCAGCGTACAACGGCTCTGTCAATGAAGCTGGCGGAGCTGGAGATGATGAAGAAGGAGATTGGATATAGTCCAGTGCTTTTGCTGGATGATGTGATGAGCGAGCTTGACAGAGAAAGGCAGCTTCATCTTGCGCAGTATATTCAGCAAAATCAGACGATTATTACCTGTACAGGAATTGAGGATAGTATTCAGAGGCTGCCGGCCGGTAAAATGTTTGAGGTGCATAAGGGGAGAATTATCAGTTGAGTCATTTTTTTGCATATATTGCCAGGATGAAGCACATTAAGAGATGGGGGCTAATGCGCAGTAACAGGGAGGAAAATGTACAGGAGCACAGTCTTCAGGTGGCGATGATTGCGCATTGTCTGGCTTTGATTGAAAATAAAAAATACGGCGGTCAGTTAAATCCGGAGCATGTGATGGCGCTGGCTGTTTTTCATGAGACAGCAGAGGTGATTACCGGTGATTTGGTGACGCCGATTAAGTATTACAACCGGGAAATTCAGAAGGCCTATAAAAACGTGGAGAAAGTGGCGGAGGAAAAGATGATTTCTCTGCTGCCGGAGGAGCTTCAGGAGGAGTATCGTCCTTTGATTCAGCCGGAGGAGGAAATATGGTACCGGTATGTGAAGGCAGCCGATACAATCGCAGCCTATACTAAATGTCTGGAAGAGCTCAAAAGCGGAAATCTGGAATTTTCGATGGCAAAGGATACGCTGCTGCAAAAAATTCATGATATGAATATGCCCTGCGCGGAAGATTTTTTGGAGGAGTTTATTCCCAGTTTTTCTATGACGCTGGATGAATTAAATTAATGGTTGACTTTGTACGGATTATGCCTTATATTTATTCAGTTGGATAGTGACAAATTTCGAAGAAAGAAGGGTTTGGGATGTATAATCGACATTTTTTTACATCTGAGTCCGTGACAGAAGGACATCCGGATAAGATCTGTGACCAGATTTCTGATGCCATTTTGGATGAAATCCTAGCAAATGACCCTATGGGACGTGTTGCCTGTGAAACGACGGCGACTACCGGTATGGTGATGATCATGGGGGAAATCAGTACAAAATGCTATGTAGATATTCCGAAAATAGCACGCAGTGTGATTGAGGAAATAGGATATAATAATGCGGAGTATGGTTTTGATTGTAATACCTGCGCTGTAATGACCGTGATTGATGAACAATCAGCCGATATTGCGCTGGGTGTGGATCATTCTATGGAGAATAAGTCCGGCTCTTCCAGTGAAGAGGATTTATTTGGAGCAGGAGATCAGGGCATGATGTTTGGATATGCCTGCGATGAAACGCCTGAGCTGATGCCGATGACAGCGTCTTTGTCTCATCAATTGGCAAAACGTCTTACAGAGGTAAGAAAGTCAGGTTTGATGCCATATCTGAGACCTGACGGAAAGTCACAGGTTACGATTGAGTTTGAAAACGATCAGCCTAAAAGAATTGAGGCTGTTGTCGTTTCTTCTCAGCATAGCAGTGAAGTGTCCATGGAGCAGCTGCGCAAGGACATTATGGAGAATGTAATTTTAAAGGTGCTTCCGGCAGATATGATGGATGACAACACTAAGTTTTATATCAATCCGACAGGTCGGTTTATCATCGGCGGACCACAGGGAGACAGCGGATTAACCGGCCGTAAGATTATTGTGGATACATATGGCGGCTATGCACGTCATGGCGGCGGCTGTTTTTCCGGTAAGGATCCGACTAAGGTGGATCGCAGCGCTGCCTATGCTGCCCGTTATGCAGCTAAAAATGTGGTGGCTGCCGGTCTGGCTAAGAAATGTGAAGTTCAGCTGGCCTATGCGATTGGCGTAAGCAAACCGGTTTCGGTTATGGTGGATACCTTTGATACAGGCGTTTATGAGGATGAGAAGATTTCGGAAGCGATCCAGCATGTATTTGATCTTCGACCGGCATCGATTATCCGAGAGCTTGATCTTAGAAAGCCCATTTATAAAAAGCTGGCGGCCTATGGACATATGGGGCGTGAAGAGCTGGGTGTAAAATGGGAGCAGACCGATAAGGCCGGTGCATTGAAGGAGTATCTGGAAAGCTAAGTGGAATAGGAGGCTGTCATGAACGTTTTAGAAGCAATTGAGAAGAGACGCAGCATTCGGCGTTTTTCTCCGCAGCCCATCGAAAAGAACATGCTGTATGAACTTGTGATGGGTGCTCGATTAGCGCCGCAGGCAGCTAATATTCAGCCTCTTCAATATATGATTGTGCATCAGAAGCAGCTTCTGGAGCCTGTTTTTGCCTGTACCCGCTGGGCTGGGTATCTGAAGGACTATGCACCAAAGCCGGGATTTAGACCTACGGCTTATATCGTGGTGCTTATCAATGAAGATTTGAAGAAAAATGGGAACGATACGGATGCGGGCGCTGCCATCGAGAATATGCTGCTTTTAGCGGTGGAAAAAGGACTGGGCAGCTGCTGGATTGGATCGCTTGACAGAAAGCAGCTGACAAAGCTTTTAGGAGTGCCGGAGGCTTGTAAGATTCATTCGCTGATTGCACTGGGATATCCGGCGGAAAATCCAGTCTGGGAAGAGAAGGAAGGAGATTCTATTCAGTATTATCTGGATGAGGAACATCGACTTCATGTACCTAAACGCCGTATGAACGAGATTATTGTACCCATTCAGCCTAATTTAGAAAAATAGAAAAAAGAGGCGTTTCAAGATATTTTAATTTTTGAACGCCTTTTTGATTTGAAAAGAAGAAAACGGAGGAAACACGATGAAAAAAGTAGCTGTGATCATGGGAAGCGATAGTGATTGGTCTGTCGTCCAAAAGGCTGTCAAGGTGTTAAAGACATATGAAATTCCATGTGAAGTACATGTAATGAGTGCTCACCGCACACCATCACAGGCGAGTGCATTTGCTGCCGCCGCCAAGGAAAAGGGATTTGGTGTGATCATTGCTGCTGCCGGCATGGCAGCTCATTTAGCCGGTGTTTTGGCAGCTCATACTACGATACCGGTGATCGGCATTCCCATTCAATCGGCCGGTCTTGGAGGAATGGATGCACTTCTGGCGACAGTGCAGATGCCAACCGGCATTCCGGTAGCTACGGTGGCTGTCAACGGAGCCGGCAATGCCGCTCATTTAGCTGCGCAGATTCTGGCACTTTCAGATAGCGCACTGGCAGATAAGTTGGAAGATGGGAAAAAGGCAATGGAAGAAGAAGTGCTGATGAAGGATCAAAAGATGCAGCAGATGGCAGAAGAAATTTAAACGGGAGAATAGAATTTATTATGGGCGGTATATTTGGCGTCGTCTCTAAAGGCGACTGTACAATGGATTTATATTTTGGTATTGACTATCATTCACATCTTGGAACGCGTAACGGCGGTATGGCGGTCTATACAGAAAAAGGATTTGACCGCTCCATTCATAAGCTGGAAAACGCGCAGTTCAGAAGCAAATTTGAAAATGCGGCGAATCGTATGCACGGTCATGTAGGAATTGGCTGTATCAGCGATTCAGAGCCGCAGCCTCTTTTGGTTCGTTCGAGTCTGGGTCATTTTGCCATCACAACAGTGGGCCGGATCAATAATTTGGATGAGCTGGTGAAGGAGCTTTTGTTTGATCAGGCAGGTCATTTCTTAGAAATGAACGGAAACGAGATCAATCCTACAGAAGTGGTGGCGACTTTAATCAATCAAAAAGAAAGCATTGAAGAAGGAATCCGCTATGCACAGACGCGAATCGATGGCTCGATGTCACTGATGGTGGCGACGCAAAGCGGAATTTACTGCGGCCGTGATTTGGTGGGAAGAACACCGATTATTCTGGCACAGAAGGATGATGGAAGCTTATGTGCTTCCTTTGAATCACATGCATATCTGAATCTGGGGTATCGCACGATTCGTGAGCTTGGCCCCGGAGAGGTTGTCTTTTTATCCGAAAAGGGTGTGGAAAACAAGATTCCTCCCATGGATAAAAAACGCGTATGTTCTTTCCTGTGGACGTATTATGGATATCCTACAGCAACCTATGAAGGGGTAAATGTAGAGGAGTCTCGCTATCGCTGCGGAGCCCTTATGGCGGAGGCAGATGAAAAGGATCATTTGGAACTTGACAGCGTAGGAGGAATTCCGGATTCCGGATTAGCCGCTGCTATCGGCTATGCGAATCGTTCGGGAGTTCCCTTTAAGCGCCCTTTTATTAAATATACGCCCACATGGCCGCGCAGCTTTATGCCCACACATCAGAGCGTGAGAAACTTGATTGCGCATATGAAGCTGATTCCTGTACATGAGCTGATCCAGGATAAAAAGCTGTTATTTATTGATGACTCCATTGTACGCGGTACACAGCTGAGAGAAACAGTTGACTTTTTATACCAGAGCGGCGCAAAAGAGGTACATGTGCGTCCTGCTTGTCCGCCCATTATGTTTGGCTGTAAATATATCAATTTTTCGCGTTCTACCTCTGATATGGATCTGATCGCCCGTCGTATGATCGTCAAACTGGAAGGAGGCATACCAAGCCAGGAGCGTTTTAAACTCTATACCGATGCTTCCACACAGGAGTATCAAAATATGGTCGAAGAAATCCGCAAGGAAATGCATTTTACCAGTCTCAAGTTTCCCAGTTTGGAAATGCTGATTAAATCCATCGGCATTCCCGAATGTGAGCTCTGTACCTATTGCTGGAACGGAAAGGAATAAGGATGATGCTGCCCCAAGAGTTGATTGAAACATTAGAAACGCCTTGTATCGTCATCGACGAGCGCATTGCAAAAGAAAATATAAAACGGATGCAGCAGCAGGTAAATGCATATGACTGCAAGCTGCGTCCTCATATCAAAACACATAAAATGCCCTATTTCGCCCAGCTGCAGCTGGCAGCTGGCGCTCAGGGGATTTGCAGCTGCAAGGTATCCGAAGCGGAAATTATGGCCGATAGCGGCATAGAGGATATTTTCCTTGCTTACCCATTGGTGGGAAAAAGGAAACTGGTTCGTGCTATGGCGCTGGCTAAGAGAGTTCGCAGATTGATACTGGCGGTAGATAGTATTTCGCAGGCGCAGGCGCTGAATGAGGCGGCGGCGGAAGCGGATATTGAGGTTGAAGTGCGTATGGAGGTAGATACGGGGGCGAAGCGAACTGGCGTGACCAGAGAGCATGTGCAGGATCTGGCGCAGGCTCTGAAGCAGATGCCGTATCTGCGGTTAACGGGCATCTATACCTTTAAAAGTCTGATTTTGGACGAGAAGCCGACGGTGGATAATGAGGCGGCCGGTCAGGAGGAGGGGGAGATGCTGCGTGATGTGGCAGCCCAGCTGGCGGTGCTTGGCTTTAGGGATTTGGAGATCAGTGGAGGATCTACGCCGACAGGGCTTTATGTAGCGAAGAGCGGCTATGTAGATGAGGTGCGTCCGGGTACGTATATTTTTAATGATTATATGCTTATTCAGGAAAAGGCGGCTCAGCCGGAGCAGGTGGCGGTGAGGCTGTATGCAACGGTGGTGAGTGTGCCGGCGAAGGAGTATGCTGTAATTGACGGGGGGACAAAGACGTTTCCGATGGATATTCTGCTGGATCAGCCGCCTTATTATTATCCGTCCTATGCGATGGTACAGGGACGGAAGGATCTGCAGCTTAGACGGATGAATGAGGAGCATGGCATCTTGACAAGTACGGAGGGAAACGTGAATTTGCAGGTTGGTCAGGTACTTGAGCTGATGCCGGTGCATGTCTGTACAGCTATCAATATGCAAAATCAGGTATATATTTATGATGGTAAAACACTGCGGAGGGAAAAAGTGGCAGCACGCGGGATGCTGGTTTAGTTATGAAGCTTGGCAGCATGAAGTGCTGCCTGCAATAAATTTTTGACAAGGAGAATGGAAAATGAGCGTTTATGATGTGTTAAAAGAAAAAGGAATTACTTTGCCCCCGGCTCCGCCTAAGGGAGGACTTTATACTCCGGTTAAGGAATTTGGCGAAAAGCTGATTTATGTTTCAGGCTGCGGCTGCAATATCGGCGATGAAATTGGCTGCGGTAAGCTGGGCAAGGAGATTACGGTAGAAGAGGGTAAGAAATGGGCACGCAATGCGATGCTGAATGTGCTGTCTGTGGTGGATGCCAATGTGGGGCTTGACAATGTGAAGAGCTGTGTTAAGATGCTGGCCTTTGTTGCAAGTGATCCTGATTTTTATCAGCAGCCGGCCGTGGCTAACGGCGCCAGCGAGCTTTTGATGGAAGTATTTGGAGAGGTACCGTCTCGTTCTGCAGTGGGGATGGTATGTCTTCCCGATAATTTGCCGATCGAGATTGAAATGATTTTTGAATTGAAATAAAGAAATATAAAAAGAATAAGGGCACTCTTTTTTCTTTATTGTATGAAAAGGAAAAGGAGTGCTTTTATCTGCGACCTATTATCGAGTATCTTTTTTTGAGCAGAAAAATAAAAAAAGTGAATGGATTTTTCCATAAGAATCGTATTATAGATGAAGCAGGTCAGAATTGACTATTTAAAAATAAGGAGGATGAACATGGAAAAAGCAATTATTGGAATTTTAACAGCTATAATGGCATTATCGTCGGGAGCAGCCGCTATCGTGCCGGCAGAAAAGGAGATCGCACCTCAATTTGTTGATGTAGATCAAAATGGAGTGTGTGATAATTTTGAAAATAACAGCTGCTATATCGACGAGGATGCGGACGGAGTGTGTGATAACTTTGAAAATGGCCCCTGTTATATTGATGAGGATAATAATGGGGTTTGTGATGATTATGATGAACGTCATCACGGATATACAAATGACAATGGGAGCGGTCGAGGACATGGCAGAAACTGTGAAGATGGCTATGGATTTAGAGGTAGATGTAACCGGTCATAAAGGAATTTGAAATGCGGAGCGAACAAGAGGTCAATCGAGCAATCGAACGCTATGCGGATACCATTCGAAGGATTTGTATGATACACTTAAAAAATTATGCTGACACAGAGGACATATTTCAAACGGTATTTTTGAAGTATGTCCTTAGCTGTGTTTCATTTGAAAGTGAGGAACATGAAAAAGCCTGGTTCATTAAGGTTACCATGAATGCCTGCAGAGATCTTTTAAAAAGTTTTTTCCGCAGCCATACTGTTTCCCTGGAAGAGGTGATGGAGCAGCCGGTGGAATTGAAGCCGGATCATAGGGAGGTTTTGGAAGTCGTATTGGCGCTTCCGGAAAAATATAAAAATGTAGTGTATTTACATTATTTTGAAGGATATACAGCATCTCAGATCAGCCATATTTTGAATAAAAATGTGAATACAATCTATACGCTCTTGACGCGCTCTAAAGCAATGCTTCGGGAAAAACTGGGAGGTGATGCATATGAGAGATAAATTAAAAGAAAGTTTGGAAAAGATCCGGGCGGAGGAAGCATTAAAGGAGAGCACAAAGGCTTTTTTAAGTCAAAAAACGCATCAATATACAGCGGTTAAAAGAGAAAGACATGTATATCGTTTGTGTACCGCTGTGTGCATGTGTCTTTTGCTCATTGGCATAGGAGGCGGATGGGTGTATTATACGCCGACGGCAGAGATCAGCATAGATATTAACCCATCGATTGCGCTTAAGATTAATCGATTTAATAAGGTGATTGCTGTCAGCAGCTATAATGAGGATGGCAAGGAGTTAGCGGATGCTTTGGATGTTAAGCATATGAGTTATGATGAAGCTTTGAATCAGATATTAGAAGGCGAAAAGATCGCTCTTTTATTATCCAATGATGAAATCATGGAGATCACCGTTACGGCTGAAGGGGAAGAACAATCGGCTGCTATTTTTTCTCAGGTTGAGTCTTGTACAGCGCAGTATAGAAATATGCATTGCTATGCGATGTCTTCTTCAGAGGCAGAAGAAGCGCATGAGGCAGGTCTTTCCTGTGGAAAATATAAGGCTTTTTTAGAGCTGCAGAAATTGGATCCTTCTATTACATCAGCAGATGTGCAAAACATGACGATGAGACAGATCCGCGATTGGATCTATGCATTATCGGTGGATTCTGACAGTGAAAATGAAGAGCAGACGGATCAGGAAGAAAGTTCTCAGGCCTGTGGACAAGGAGAAGGTGGTCATAGGCATCAATATGGCAGAAAGCAAAAATAAGGATACTGGTTTAAGGCAGCACAAAGTCGTCTTTTAAAGGCAGATGAAGTGCTGTCTATTTTTATGGGGATCATGCAAGTAATTTTTATTTAAAATTACTTGACAAGTTAATTGTTAAAAAGTATACTATTAACTAGTTGATAAAAGGAGGTGAAATCGTGAAAACAGAGATGCAGGAGCGGCAGCATAGTATGATGGGAAAAGTTATGCGGATTATGCATGATCATAAAAGGGTAATCGATCGATATTTATCTGCAACCAATCTGCATAAGAGTCAGCACCGGCTGGTGATGACATTATCCTATATGGGAAAGGGAATGTCACAGCGGGATTTGGCAATGAAGCTTAATGTTACACCTGCGGCCATTGCCGTTACAGTGAAAAAGCTGGCGAAGGATGGGATCATTAAGAAGAAAATGTCAGAGGACGATATGCGGTTCAATGAAGTAGAGATTACGGAAAAGGGACGGAAGATTGTTAAAGAAAGCAAGCAGGTATTTGAATATATCGATGCAAAAATGTTTGATGGATTTTCGGAAGATGAGATGGAACTGTTTGAAGAATATCTGAACAGGGTACAGACGAATCTTTCAGAGGTGTTAGGAAAAGAGGTGTTAAAGAGTGAAGAAATGGATGAAATACGTTAAGCCATACTGGGTGTATTTTGTAGTAGGGCCTCTGCTTATGATTGTGGAGGTACTGGGTGAGATATTTATGCCTAAATTTATGGCGCAGATCATCAATAATGGCGTGCAGCATCAAAATGTAGGTTATATCGTTACGATGGGACTTGTTATGCTAGGCACCGCAGTGCTCATGATGCTAGGCGGTATTGGCGGTTCTTATTTTGGTGCAAAGGCTTCCATTAATTTTGGAGCAGATGTACGCCATGATGTATTTTCTAAAGTACAGAAATTTTCGTTTAGCAATATTGATAAATTTTCTACGGCCTCGCTGGTTACGAGACTGACCAATGATGTAACGCAGATGCAAAACTTTATCAATATGCTGCTGAGAATGTGTCTTCGGTCGCCGGGTATGCTGATCGGCGCGCTGATTATGGCTATTAACATCAATGCTAAATTGGCTTTGATTTTGGCGGTGATCATGCCGGTCATGGTTGTGACCATGGTGTTTGTGCTTAAAAAGGGATTCCCGCGTTTTGGCATTATGCAGACGAAGATAGACGGTCTGAACACAAGCATTCAGGAAAATCTGACGAATGTGCGTGTAGTCAAGTCTTTTGTGCGGGAAGAATATCAAAATGAAAAGTTCCAAGAGGCAAATCGCGACCTGAAAAAAGCAGGGCTTAGTGCAATGAATGTCGTCATTTTAACAATGCCGCTGATGAATTTCTTTATGAATTTTACCTCACTGGCTGTTGTCTGGTTTGGCGGCAAACAGGTTATGATTGGCAGTATGCAGATTGGAGATTTAACAGCATTTGTAACCTATATTACACAGATTTTGTCTTCGTTAATGATGCTTTCGATGATCTTTATGAATGCCTCCCGTGCCATGGCTTCCTCCAAACGTCTTAGAGAGGTACTGGATGAAACCATTGATCTGAACGATGAAAATGCCAAATATCCAGAGCGCAAGGTGACAGAGGGAAGAATTGAATTTAAGAATGTCAATTTCCGCTATTATAAAAATAGTCAAGAGAAGGTACTGGATCAGGTGAGTCTGACCATTGAGCCGGGACAGACGGTGGGCATTATTGGTTCTACCGGATGCGGCAAGACAACGCTGGTATCTATGATTCCCCGTTTGTATGACGCAGATGAAGGACAGATTTTGGTAGACGGCATTGATGTGCGCGACTATAAGCTGAAAAACCTGCGGGATGGCGTGGGTATGGTGCTGCAGAAAAACGTGCTTTTCTCCGGCAGCATTAAAGAAAATCTCCTTTGGGGTGATGAAAACGCGACCAATGAAGAAATCTATGCCGCAGCAGAGAGCGCACAGGCGCATGCCTTTGTAGAGAGCTTTACCGATGGATATGATATGGAACTTGGTCAAGGCGGCGTCAATGTGTCCGGCGGTCAGAAGCAGCGGCTCTGTATTGCCAGAGCACTACTGAAAAAGCCGAAGATTTTAATCTTAGACGATAGCACCAGCGCAGTGGATACGGCAACAGAGGCTCGCATCAGAGAAGCGTTTAACAGTGAGCTTAAAGATTCTACTAAAATCATTATTGCACAGCGGATTACATCCGTGCAGGAGGCAGATGAAATCATTGTTGTCAATGAGGGCCGAATCACGGGCATCGGTACGCATGAGGATTTGCTGCAGCATAATGAAGAATATCAGGAGATTTACTATTCTCAGATGGATAAGAAGGAGGTGACTGCATAATGCCGCCAATGGGAGGTCCGGGAGGACGAGGGCGCCGTATGGGAGAGCCCAGTAAGCCTAAAAATGCAAAGGCAACGATTCAGCGTCTTTTTGCATATGTAGGCAAATATAAAATAAAAGTAATGATTGCAATGGTTTTTGTGGTTTTAAGAACGCTGGCAACATTAGCCTCTTCTTATCTGCTTAGACCAATTATTAACAACTATATCATTCCCGGGGGCGGGGAACAGCTGCTCAAGGGTCTGGCCATGGGTCTTGGTGTTTTGGGGCTTGTATATGCTGTGAATATTGTGTCCAGTTATGCACAGTCAAAGCTGATGATTTATGTATCGCAGCACTCCATTGAAGCCATTCGGAATGATTTGTTTACAAAGGTTCAGAGGCTGCCTGTGCGCTATTATGATACGCATAGCACCGGCGATATGATGAGCCGGTTTACTAATGATGTGGATAATATAGGACAGATGCTGGATAATACGATGGTGAGCATCTTTTCCGGTACGATTCAGCTGATTGGTACGCTGGTCATGATGATCTATACGAATATTTGGCTTACGCTGATTACCATTTTCTTTATTCCGTTATTTGCTAAGGCAGGATCCACCATTGCCAAGCATAGCCGAAAATATTATACGCAGCAGCAGGCAGCTCTGGGTGCCTTAAACGGATACATTGAGGAGTCTGTTACCGGACAGAAGGTGGTTAAGGTCTTCAACCACGAGGAGAAATGTAAAGAAGAGTTTGCCAAGCTCAATCAGGATCTGCGCAATAAACAGATCAGTGCACAGTTCTTTGGTGGTATTATGGGGCCGATTATGGGAAATATGAGTCAGATCAGCTACGCTGTGACGGCATGCATCGGCGGTATCTTATGTGCACTGGGCCGCTTCGATATCGGAGGCCTGACTGTATTTGTCAATTATTCACGTCAGTTTAGTTTTCCGATCAGTGAACTTTCCAATCAGGTCACCAATATTTTTCCGCCTTGGCAGGCGCAGAGCGTGTGTTTGCCATGATGGATGAGGAACCTGAGAATCTGGATGCAGCAGATGCTGTAGCCATGCCGCAGATGGAAGGGCATGTGGTGCTGGATCACGTGACCTTTGGCTATAACCCCGATAAAACGATTTTAAAGGATATCAATCTGACGGCAGAACCGGGCCAGAAAATTGCCTTCGTAGGTTCTACCGGTGCGGGCAAGACGACCATCACTAATCTGCTTAACCGTTTTTATGATATTCAGGAGGGCAGCATCTCGATCGACGGCGTGAATATCCAAAAAATCCAGGGAGATGTGCTGCGAAAGAATATCGCAATGGTGCTTCAGGATACGCATCTATTTACCGGAAGCGTAATGGAAAACATTCGTTTTGGGCGTATGGATGCCACGGATGAAGAGGTCATTCAGGCAGCGAAGACGGCCAGTGCCCATTCGTTCATCATGCGGCTGGATCAGGGATATGATACCATCCTGGAGGGGGACGGCGCCAATCTTTCACAAGGCCAGCGCCAGCTGATCAATATTGCACGTGCCGCCATCAGCAAAGCGCCGATATTGGTTTTGGATGAGGCCACCAGCTCCGTCGACACAAGAACCGAGCGTCATATCGAGCACGGTATGGATCGTCTGATGAAAAACCGAACCACTTTTGTCATCGCGCATCGCCTCTCCACAGTACGCAACGCAGACGCCATTATGGTACTGGAACAGGGAGAGATCATCGAGCGAGGCAATCATGATGAGCTATTAGCGCTGAAAGGCCGCTATTATGAGCTATACACAGGTCTTAAAGAATTAGATTAAAGGAGAATCAAAATGGCAGAAACAAAGATTTTAGACCGCAGTCAGATCGCAGAGGAATACAAATGGGACTTAACGCCCATGTATGCCAGTGATGAGGCGTGGGAAGCGGAGTTAAAGGATGTAGACGTTCTGATTGAAAAACTGCCCGCTTATGCGGGAAAATTGACGGCGTCTCCGGAAAGCCTTCGGGCTTTTCTGGATGAGCAGGAGGCTTTGGAGCGTAAGCTCTCCAACCTAAGCTGCTATGCATCGCTGCGCCGTTCAGAGGACACACGGGCGCAGGCCGCGCAGGTCATGACGTCGAAGGCGAGAAGCAAGATGGTGAGGGTAGGCTCGCTGTTATCGTTTGTAGAGCCTGAAATTCTGTCGATGTCAGAAGAGAAGTTTAAGAGTTTCATAGAATCGCCGGTATTGAAGGAATATCGGTTTATGCTGGAGGATCTGTGGAGAAGCAAGGCGCATACGCTGACGGAAGCGGAGGAAAAGATTCTGGCGGCTATGGGCGAGGTTGCCTCAGCGCCGCGTGAAATTTCGAGCATGCTGCAGGATGCGGATATGGTGTTTGAGCCGGTGCAGATGGAAAGCGGTAAGTCTGTAGAGGTGACAGGATCCAATTATATATTGCTGCAGTCGTCTTCGGATAGAGAGCTGCGTAAAAAGGCGTTTGAGAGCTATTATAAGGGTTTTAAACAGCATATCAATACGTTTACAGCCACATATGCATCCAGCGTAAAGGCAGATATATTTAAAGCGCAGACGCGGCGGTATGAAAGCGCGCGGGCGATGTCGATGGCAGGAGAGAATGTGCCGGCTTCGGTATATGATAGTTTGGTGGAAACGGTGCATCGCTATCTTCCGGCTATGTATCGGTATGTGGCGCTGCGCAAGAAGATTTTAGGACTGGATGAGCTGCACTATTATGACGTGTATGCGCCGCTGATGGGAAATGTGGATATTAGCTATACCTTTGATCAGGCCAAGGAAATGGTGAAAAAGGCTGTGGCTCCCCTGGGAGAGGAGTACGGAAAGATTGTACAGAAGGGCTTTGATGAGCGCTGGATAGACGTGATGCCCAACACGGGTAAGAGCGGAGGTGCTTTTTCATCAGGAACTTATGACAGTGCACCGTATGTGCTGACGAATTTTACCGGCACGATTGATAGTGTGTCCACAATTGCACATGAGATGGGGCATTCATTGCATACGTATCTTTCTAATCAGACGCAGCCCTCACAGTATGCGCACTATACGCTCTTTGTGGCGGAAGTTGCTTCTACCGTGAATGAAAACTTAATGATTGAACAGCTGCTTTCGGAGGATATCAAGCCGGAGATGAGATTGTATCTGCTTAATCAGTATCTGGAGAACTTTAAGGGGACGGTATATCGTCAGACGATGTTTGCTGAGTTTGAGAAGATTGCACATGAACAGGTAGAAAAGGGGGAGGCGCTGAGCGCAGAATATTTGTCAGAGCTGTATAAGGATCTGGTACAGCAGTATTTTGGTCCGGAGCTGGTGATGGATGAAGAGGTCAAGTATGAATGGGCCAGAATTCCTCATTTTTATAGGAGCTTTTATGTGTATAAGTATGCGACAGGATATTCTTCTGCGGTAGCCCTTTCAGAAGGCATTTTGAAGGAAGGAGAGCACGCGGTGAAGCCGTATCTGGAATTTCTTTCTATGGGCGGCAGTCAATATCCGTTGGATAGCTTGAAGCATGCAGGAGTGGATTTAACAACACCGGAGCCGATTGAGAAGGCGCTGCAGAAGTTTGAGCAGATTGTGATAGAGGCAGAAAAGGTATATGAACAGTTGAAGTGATAGAGTTTATATGA
>CANOUM010000024.1 GCA_947570515.1 uncultured Clostridia bacterium | reverse complement strand
GTTCTACAGCATTATCTCCTCTCTGTGTAACATATGTTTGACAAACCTACAATTGAATTATTTTGATGATTTTGTGCTTTAATAATCCGGTTTAAACGGAATAAAGTTTTGTAGGATGTTGCTATGCCTGTATAATGTATGTAATCCCACAGGGCAAGGGTTCTGCCCTGCGGTGTTGTTGTCTAAGTCAAAGTTACTTTTCTCTGTCAAAGGATTTCTTTCTGCGTGGCTGCTGTCTGCCCTGTTCCTGCAACTGCCTGAGTTTGTCTCTGACGCTCTCTTTTTCGGGCGGTGCACCGTGTGCAGGAGCGAAATACCGCTTGCGCGCAGCGCAGGTTTGTGCAAGCGGTGTATTTCGCTCTCAAACGCCGAGGGCTTATTACCCAATGAAAAAGGATTTTTGCATTCAGATAAATAAAATTCCCTTGCTTTTGCCCTCACGAGCCGAAATAAGGGAAGTATTTGTCCATATGCAAAACCGTGTTTTCGGTTGATAATAAGCCCTCGGCTTGTACCCATAGTATTTCGTTCCATGAGAGTAGGTTTTATAATAACTCTAATAATTCCGACAGTTTCTCTATTTCACAATCTGCCTGCTCCGCTTTTTGAACGGCGCTTGCCAATCCTCCGAGACCTTGTTTGATCCATACCGTTTTCATTCCAATTTTTTTAGCGGGTGTGATGTCATTATCCAATCTATCTCCAATCATAACAGCATTGGCAGGTAAACATTTTGCAGAAGTCAACGCACGACGAAATATATTTATATCTGGCTTTGAGATACCCTCCTCCGCAGAAGCTAAAATGATGTCAAAATACTTTAAAATTCCCCAGTTTGAAAGGCGTTCCCTTGTTCCCGCGCTTTGATTTGCTATAACACCAAGACGATATCCTTTGTCTGATAATTGCTTCAAAACGTATTCCGCATCGGCATATGGCTTTTCCGCCTCTTTATGCCATGGTGGTAATCTCAAACCGTAGTACTTGACAGCTTCGTGATCACCCTTTATGTTTTGCTTAGAAAATTCGATAACTTTTCTTTCAAAGTCCTCAACATTGATCGTTGTATCCGCAACAGCTTCACAGTATCTTAACTTATAACATTCACTTTCATCTATAAGCGTTGAACCGATATCAAAGAAAATCCATTTTATGTTTTCCATTTTTATTCCTTCTAATAGTGAATCTATACCAGGCGGCAATAACTTCCCCACGTTGTAATATTTTGTAGTCAGATTGTTTTCCCCTTGTTTTTGACCTTATAAGATGCATGGACAAGGTTAAATTTGTGCGAAATCGTATAAACGGATAAGGTGAGCAAACTGCGATAAACCTTTGGGTTTCAAGGTTTTTGAAGTATTTTAATCTCATCCGATAATGGATGGCAACAGCCTAAAATTTTAACGGCTTCAAATCCTGATTGTAAATGTTATTATAACCTATTTTTACGGGTACACAATTCCGAAAAAGGAGTTTTTTAATTAAATATAATCACATTTTTGACACTGCAGTAATGTGTTTTCATTATCTTCTTTATGATACGCGCCGGACCATTTACAGATGCTCTGCAGAATGGGAACAACAGAGAGTCCCTTATCCGTAAGACTGTATTCCACCCGCGGCGGTATTTCATTGAACTGGATACGTTCAATCATACCATCTGCTATCAGTTCTTTTAATGTAGCAGCCAAGACGGCATCTGTTATATTTGTCATTTCTTTGCGTAAGGCGCTGTATCGTAAAGTTTCTTTGGCAGCTAACACACAAATTACTCTTGATTTCCACTTGCCGCCGAAAATATCAAGTCCGTATTCCAGCGGACAGCGAATATCTTTTTCTAATTTAGGCGTATACATATTTCAAAACCTCCTGTCTAGAGATACTATAGCAAATATACTTTAAAATTACAAGTTACTATTAAATTAGTTAGTAGCTTATAAATTTACTTATATCTTGTTTATGATAAGCTATATCGCTAAAATATAGTCAAGCTCAGAGATGAGTAAAATAATGAGGAGGTTTTTATAATGAAAGTAAATGCTTATCTTGAAATTACAATGCAAATTAACGAGGCAAAGCGTCCGGCTGCGGCAAAGGTTTATAACGATTATCGGCAGCCATTTCTTGATACGATTGAAGGAGCTTTGACAAAAGATTTGTTGATTCGCGATGAAGATGTTCAGGTGCTGCACGGGTTTGACAGCGCAGAGCATGCACAGGCCTATCTTTCCAGTGCAATGTTTCAAAATGATGTATTTGTTGGATTAAAGCCGCTGTGGAATGCGGAGCCCGCTGTAAAGATTTACACGGTTGCATAAAATAAACAAGCTGCATGATATATGAGTCATGCAGCTTACTTTTATTTGGAACAATATAGATTACCGATTTAAAAAGCGATTCAGCTGATTGGTGAACTCCTCCGGAATCTGCCTCGGGAAAGGCATCACAGGAATCTGGGCCAAGCGGTCGGCGATATAGCCCAGCAGCTGCGCGCTCCGCTGCAGTGACCAGGGAGAGATCAGCTCAATCGTATCATGGCGGGTATGCATACCATAACCATCGCGATTTAAAGTCATAGCAGGCACGCCTTTCCAAGCGAAGGAGTTGGAATCGCTGCCCCAAATTTGATTCTTGGTGCTCATACCCATGCCAATCTCATGCGCCATATATTCAATCATATGGCAGATCGCAGCATCACCGGTCACGCCGACAACAGTGCCGCCGATTAGCTGACCGGCCAGATCCACATTCATATTAAACATATGATGTACAAGTTCGTCTTCATGAGCAGTCACATAGCTGCGGCTGCCGACAAGTCCCTTTTCTTCAGCGCCAAACCAAACAAATTCCAGTGTGCGGCGTGGCTGATGCGCTTTAAAATAGCGGCAGAGCTCCATAATGATGGCGCAGCCTGCCATGTTGTCATACGCGCCCTTACCGGCAGGGACAGAATCATAATGAGCAGTAAGCGTGAGGATTTCAGCGGCAAGATCTGTGCCGGGAATCCGCGCGATTATATTGCGGGAGGTGGCTTTGCCGGACTGCTGTTTTAGCGTCAGGCGGGCTCTTTCAGCTCCGCGGGTTACGATTTCGGCTGCGTCGATATGGTGAAGAGCAGCGCCCTGAATCGGTGTTTCCGCCATGGGCGGGAGTGCTCTGGCGCTGGGAGTACGGTCGACTCCTTCATCGATGGGATCACCGGTGACGGTAAGGAATGCGACGGCGCCGGCTTTGACGAGTTTCTGATACATGTCGGGTCGCATGGGGTTATTTACCATTACGATTTTGCCGCGGGCATAGGACAGGCTGATATCGTCGCCGTTTTCTGCATAGAGGAAGGGGGCCTCGATGCCGCCGTCCGGCGTATTGCCGCAGCGGCCGTAACCGGCGATAGTATAGGTTTTTTCGTAGGGCTCGGTTACGGTAAAGGTAGCCTCGAGAATCTGGCAGGTATCGATTTCAAATTCTTCGGTATGACTGTCTACGCCAAAGGCGGCCAGTTCCTGCTGAATGGTCTGCGCGGCCTGCAGCTCGGCGGGCGTGCCTGCTTCGCGGATGTAATCAAACTGCTGCATGAAGGTCAGCTGACGCTGACCGGAGATTTCGTTAAAATTCATAAGATGATTCCTTTCTTTTATTCATGACTGAATTTATCAAGAATGTCCATTAATTCGTCGATCTTTTCATCACTGTTCTCACTGGAGAGAGCATCGGCGATACAGCCCTTCATATGAGCGCGGATAATTTCTTTGTTAGCTCTTCTTAAAATAGCGCCTGTTGCCATGACCTGATGTGAGATATCCATGCAGTAGCGATCCTCTTCGACCATCTTCAGGATGCCGTCGATCTGGCCGCGGGCTGTTCTCAGAAGCCGGCTCACCTGAGCCTTGTCTGCCATCATATGCATTCCTCCTTTGATTTTATGTAAGTTTGCAGTCTTTATCAGCCATTTGAGTGGAAACGTATTTATGCTCTTTATTATACTGAGTTTGCAAAAAAAATCAAGATTCGCCGGCCGGACGCAGCACATCCAAAAATTCCTGATAAGCAGTGAGCCCATAATCGGCCAAAGCCTCTATTTTAACCCGATCAGGCTCTGCATACGCGTCATACACATTCACAACCTCGATCCCCGCATTTTTAGCGGCCAGCACGCCCAGATAAGAATCCTCAAACACCAGGCAGTCCTGCGGCAGCACGTTCCAATGAGCCATCACTTTTTGGTAAATTTCAGGGTGTGGTTTTTTGTGCACAATATCTTCTTTGGAAATGAGCAGATCAAATACTTCGCTCAGCCTGGCCTTGCGGCGCAAATTTATATTCTCCCGTTCATAGATCTGCAGCTGCACACGCGTAGTCACGGTAGCCAGAGCCAGCCGTTTGCCAGCCTGCTTCAGAGCCTGCAGCACAAGCTCCGCCTGCGGCTTATAGTCGACCTGCGTGCGCAGATAGTGACCGGAAATCTCCCAGCGCTGAGCCAAAATATCCGCCGGAGACGGCGTAAGCGCATACTTTTCTTTTAAATAGGCGCAATAAGCCAGATAAATATCGGTATCCGTATGCTGCGCCAAAAACGCATCCCGTTCGCGCTGGATCTGCAGCAGCGGGGGCGCGCAGGCGCCAAAATGACGCAGAAGCAGCTCATCGGTATGATTCCAGATGCCGATGGAGTCAATCAGTGTGCCATCCATGTCAAAGATGATGACAGATTTAGTATTTAAGCAAAGCTTTTGCAGAGGTTTCATGTAAAATCTCCTTGAAAAACAGGGAAGGAAAAGATAAAATAAATGAGTGTAGTATCTACATAGAAAAAAGGAGAAACAATGAGCGATTTAAAAATATCTGATATGTTAAACTATCAAAAGGATCTGCTGGAAAAGCATCCGGAATGGCATCCGCATACGCCGGATTTCGGGCGCAGCAGTCTGTTATGGACGGTGGATGAAATTGGTGAGGTGATCGCCATTATTAAGAAAAAAGGCGAAAAAGCCATCATGGAAAATCCCCATGTACGCGCACATTTTGTGGAAGAATGCAGCGATGTCATGATGTACTGGATCGATATGATGGACTGCTTCGGCATTACGCCTGAGGAATTTAGTGAGGCCTATGAAAAAAAGGCCACAAGCAACCTCAGCCGTACATGGGATGAGATTGAAACGATGTACGAAGATTAATTCTCGTTTTCAATTTGAATCTGACAGGCCTTCATGGCCTGCAGAGCCGTCTGATGTGATTGCGGCGTCACGCCGGCGCAGCAGGCGGCATCTATGATGATCTCTGCTTCCGGCAGAAAAGCCTTGAGAAGCAGCGCGTTAGAAATCACACAGATATCTGTACAGAGACCAATCAGAGTGATGCTTTGAATGGTCTCTATTTGATTGAGAGCCTGCAGATGCAGAGCCAGCTCAGAGGAGCCAAAGGTGATCTTATCGATAGGCGGCTCTGTGCACAAAGCTGCCAGCTCCGGATGAATCTGCCAGCCATGAGTGCCTTGTATACAGTGAGCTACCGGAAGGATACGTCCCTCCTGAGTGCTTAGATAGTCTGCTTGATGCGTATCTCTTGTGAATAGGACCCTGCCGGAAAAGGAACGGATTTTGGACGCAGCCGCCGGGACAATGGCCTCGGCCTCTTTTGTGCCGAGGGCGCCGGTAATGAAATCATTTTGCATGTCAACCACAATCAGAATATGCTGCATAAGAGCCTCCATTTATAAAAATGATATAGTCATTATATGTTTTTTTGGCAGGTGTGTAAAGAGGCAGGCGCAGAGGAAGTTTTTCGGTTCATATACCATAAATATCCTAAGCAGAGCAGCACCTGCAGCAGGGAGGAACAGGGGGTAGCCAGGCCTATGCGAAACAGTGAAAGCGGCAAAATCCGGCTCATGAGCATGGAAACGGGAATACGTACGCCAAATGCGCCGATGATGCCCTGCAGCATGACAAATGTGGTCTTACCGCATCCGCTGAAATATCCGGTCATACAGAATAAAAAGGAAGTCAGCAGACAGTCGATGGCATAAGCCTTTAGATACTGTGCACCGGCGCTTACAACGGCGGCATCCTGTGAGAAAATGCCGGTCATCAAAGAGCCGTGGAAAAAGGAAAAATAGGCCATCAGCACGCCTACGCCTAAGGAAGCGGCGATGCCGCAAAAAAGGGCTTTTTTAGCGCGCTGCGGTTTTTGGGCTCCCATGTTTTGAGCGACAAATGCGGACATAGCTTGTCCAAAGGCGGAAGGGACAAGCATAATGAAGCCGCAGAGTTTTTCGGCTACGCCGACGCCGGCAGAAGCGATCACGCCTAAAGAATTGACAATAGCAGTGATGGCCAGAAATGAAATACTCACCAGTACATCCTGAAAGGCGATGGGAAGGCCGAGTTTAAAAATGCCGCCCATGGTATGCCAGTCTGCTTTTAGCTGTTTCAGGCTAACATGAAATGGAAGGCTGCGCCTGCGCAAAATCAGCAAAGAAAGCAGTACGCTGATGGCCTGTGCTGCTACGGTGGCAATCGCCGCTCCGGCTGTGGCCATATGCAATACGCCTACCAGAAGAAAATCTCCGGCAATATTGATGATACAGGCAATGGCCACGGTAATAAAAGGCATCTTCGAATCACCGATACCACGAAAAACGCTGCCCAGTACATTGTAAGCCACAATGAAAACCAGGCCGGCTGAGCCAATACGCGTATATGAAATGGTGGCCTTCAGTGCTTCAGGCGGCGTCTGCATCACATGCGCCAGAAGCGGAGCAGTGAGTTCCATCACCACCGTCAGCAGTACGGCTATCATCAAAAACAGGACGATACTTGCGCCTACGATATTACCGGCTTCTTGAGGGCGACCTTCGCCAAGCTTTCTGCCCAGCAGGATCGTGGTGCCCATGGCAATGCCGACGACAAAAGAAGTCACGAGCTGCATGAGCCAGCTGCCGGTCGACACAGCCGACACATCGGCAGAAGCGGCATAGCGGCCCACGACCAGCATATCAACAGCGCCATACATGGTTTGCAGCAGCAGAGCTGCTAAAATAGGTAAAGCGAACTGAATTAAGGGGGCAAAGATTTTGCCCTGCGTAAAATTTTGAGAATGTGACATATCAATTCAACCTCCTGATTACAAATTAAAAACCGGATAAGAAGCAGGCATCTCAGCCAGCATCTTATCCGGTTATCCATTCCTATCGTGGAGTCACCCTCCGATGAATAGAATTGATTGTAAAATAAAAATGGGAAATTGTCAAATGATTTGTAGAATATCAAGGGGATTCTCAGGTTTCCTGATTAAGTTCATAATACTGCGCCTGTGCATTCCACATGCTGGCGTAGAGGCTGCCCTCCTGCGAAAGCAGGGCCGCATGGCTGTCGCGCTCGCTCAGCTGACCGTCTTCGAATACCAGAATATCTTCACAGAACCGGCAGCTGCTCATACGATGGGAAATAAAGATGCTGGTTTTATCCTTCACCAGCGTATCAAAATGTGAGTAGATTTCGTATTCGCTGATGGGATCGAGCGCCGCCGTGGGCTCATCCAAAATGACCAGAGGGGCGTCTTTGTAAAGAGCACGGGCGATGGCAAGCTTTTGCAATTCGCCGCCGCTGAAATTCACTCCGTCTTTACTGCTGTGGGAAAACAAAGGCGTATTTAGCCCCTGCGGCAGACGGCGTATGCGATCCTCCATCTCAACAAGGCGCAGAACCTGCCAGATGCGGGATTCGTCCGGAGTTTGGCTGGAGGCGATGTTTTCGGCAATGGAATACGGAAAAAGAGCAAAATCCTGAAAAACAATGCCAAAAAGATCCAAATATTCGCGATAATCATATTTGCGGATATCAACGCCATTCAGAGTGATGCAGCCAGAGGTGGGCTCATATAGGCGGCAAAGGAGTTTGATAAAGGTGGTCTTGCCGGCACCGTTTGGTCCGACTACAGCCATCTTTTGTTTTAGATTGAGCTTGCAGCTTACATGGTTTAAAATCTGTTTTTCTGTACCGGGATAAGAGAAGGAGACGTCATGAAATTCCAGCTCATATACATGATCGGTGCGTTTTTCGACCGGGATATGGCCGGTCTCGAATTTGTTTTTGAGTTCGTAAAAATCAAGCACATAGCTCATGCTGGAAAGATAAATCATAAGCTCCTGATAGGTGAAGGTCAGCTGCAGAAAACCGGTGCTAAACTGAGAAACAGCGCCGGTATATTTAAGAAGTCCGCCGATGGAGATGGCGCCGGAAAGGATTTTCACAACAGTCAGTCCGTAGGCTAAAAGCATGACAAGAGCTGAAAACAGGCTATCTAAGCGATTCATTTTTTTATTATGCGGAAAGAGCAGCAGGAAGGTTTCGCAGGCTTCCGATTGATCTGCACAAAACCGCTGATATAGCATAGAAGTCATACGCCCTAATTGAATAGTCTTAAAAGCCTGAGGGTTGGCAACGACAGCACGGTTTAGATAATGAAAAATGATATCGGATCGAAAAGATGCTTCCATATGATGAGTGCGGATCTTTTGATCCTTTTTGCGAAAATAAAAGTTGGAAATGATCAAGGCAGCCAAAAGCGCAAGGGTAAGGAGTAAAGAAATGGGAGAAGAAGCAAGGAGCGTAAAAGGCCCATGAGCCGGCGGCTGCAGGCATAGATACAGGACAAGGCCAAATGAGGTACCAATCGTAAACAGATGAGAGATTAACGTGGTCAGCATGCTTAGGACATTGCCCAGACCGCCCCGCTGGCGCAGTGCTTCCTGTGCCATGCGCAAAGACTCCATCGTTTCATGCGTAGAGATGGAAGCATAATCCAGAGTCAGTGCATGTTCATTCATCCAGAGGTCCGATAAGTAATAAAATTCATCGGCATAACAGGAAACCTTCATCTGCAAAAAATCCTGCAGCAGACCGCCGAAAAACAAAAGCAGCAGCATAGCGGCGGTTAGATATACAGCCGTCATAAAGTTTTGCAGCAGCAGTTCATCCAGAATCTGCGCAGAAAAAGCAAAGAAACAAATGGCATAAGACCCTGCAGCAGAGCAGCCAGTAAACAAACCGGTAGAATGGAAGGATTATGATGATGAATAATAGAAAAAATTTGTTTCAGTCGTTTCATAAGGTAGGCGCCTCCTCTTGATAATAGCTGGCCTGCGTACGAAACAGGTCGGCATATAGCCCGTCTGCGCGCAGCAATGTTTCATGAGAACCTTCTTCGGCGATTTGTCCGTTTTCCAAAAAGATGATCCGGTCGCAAAACTGAGTAGAGCTTAAGCGGTGGGAGATGAAGAGGCTGGTTTTGCCCTGTGTCATCTGGTGGTATTGGGCATACATATCGGCCTCCGCCAGCGGATCCAGCGCAGCGGTCGGTTCATCTAATATCAGAGTATCCGCTGATTTATAAAGAGCCCGCGCCAGCATCAGCTTTTGCATTTCGCCGCCTGAAAGAAGAATGCCATTAGGGTCAATATCCTGATACAGGCGCGTATGAATATGATTTGGATAGGATCTGATTTTATCGGCAAGACCGGTGATGGTCAGTACATGCCAGAGTTTTTCTTCATCCTCCTCGCCGTCAGGCAGGCCGGTCACATTTTCGCTAAGCGGAAAGGCAGCGGAAAAATCATCCTGAAAAACAACGCCCATTGCGCGGTAATAGGAATCGGCATCAAACTCCTGGATGTCTATGCCGTCCATTAAAATGCGGCCGCCAGTTGGTTTATACAGGCCGCAAAGCAGCTTGATAAGCGTGGTTTTGCCTGCGCCATTGAGTCCTACGAGAGCCAGATTTTCACCGGCATCAATCGTTAGGTTAAAATGTTCCAATGTAGGCGTATCGCTTTCTGCATAACAAAAGCTAACATCCTCGAACGTAAAGGTATGCGGACCGGCTGGTACGGGGCGGCTTCCCGTTAGTACATCATGGCTGGGCTCTTCTAAGTAATTGCGGAAAGATGTAATAAATTCATTGGTATCGGCCAGATCCCAGTATTTTTGAACAATGGTTTCAAAATAGCCGGTAAAGCCGGCAAAGATGGACAGATACAGCGTAAAAGCGGCAAGATCCAGTCCCTGTGTCACCTGATAAATTAAATATCCATAACAGATTAAATCACGCAGCAATATGGCCAGTCGTCCGATAGACTGAATGCCGAAGTGGCGTAAATGCGCATGATTTCTCAGGGCACTCAGTTCTTTAAAATAACCGTACAGCTTTTCACGAAACCAGGCATCGGTGTGATACAGGCGGATATCTTTCGCCATTTTTGCCTGTATGCACTGGCTTGCCGTCAGCGAGTACTGCTGTTCGATTTCATTGCTTTTATCAATATTGCGGCGCTGGAAGGGAATGTTTTTTGAGATAAAAACCGCCTGTACACAGGAACAAACAAAAAGCACAGCCACCAGAAACGGATGCAGCGAGGCGGCAACGGAAGCATATAAAATAATGCTGAGCAGCGCACCGGCAATGTCAATCGGGCATTGAATCGTCTTTTCGATACCTTGCTGGCTCCCGCTGTAATGGGCTCTGCCGGCGGCAATTTTGTCCTGCGTAGCTTGTTTGGTTTCCAGATAGGAATAGGAAAAACTCATAAGCTTCCGGTATACGGCTGTATCGTTAAGCCGAAAGCTTATGATCGCGCGGTCGCGGTATGTGCGGGCTAATGATGCGGTTAGCGTAAGAGAGCCGAGCAGCAGCACAAACCCCAGAATGATCGCAAAAACGGTTTGGGCGCTGGCGCCCTGAGTTAAAATGCGGATCAGCGTGCTGGGAAAGAATGCCGAAGCAAAAGGAAGCAGAGCGCTGGCAAGCATAGCAAGGATCGCGGGTAAGTAATAGCGGCATCCTGTTTGATGGATGACGCGTTTTACGCAGTACCAGACATTTTGCCAAATAGAATATGAATGGTTAACTGTCATCGGTTCAAAAACCTCCTTGAATAAGATGAGGCGAGTATAGCAAAAAAAGCGCCCGTGCAGCAGTTTTTTGCATGAACTGCATGTGGGGCGCATGAATTGCAAATCAGGGATTGGGCAGCGTAACCTCTGCAGCAAAAATGCCGGGCTCATTCTGCAGGTTAAGATAGCCTTCATATTTGTCAACCAAAAGCTTGACGCGCATCATTCCCAGGCCGTGATGGCCGCGCTTGGAGGTGATATAATGCCGTTCGTTAAAATTGAGGATTTCCTTGGCCGCGTTCTGCACCGAAATATACAGCTGCTTTTTGTTCAGCGTCATATAGATGCGCAAAAACCGCGCCTCCGGCTCAATCTGCTCGCAGGCCTCGATGGCATTATCCAGCAGATTGCCCAGCAGCACGCACAGATCGACGTCAGAAAGCACCAGCTCTTCCGGCAGCTGCGCCGTGCAGTCTACGCGGATCATAGCTTTCTTCGCTAAGGTGAGCTTGCTGTTCAAAATCGCATCCACCATCAGGTGCCCGCTGCGGATATATTGCTCCACATGAGAAAGATCGGCCTCCAGCTCCTCCAGATAGGCCTGTGCCTGAGGCAGCTGCCCCATCGCCAGATAAGCCTTAACACTCTGAATATGACTGTGATAATCATGCCGCCAGCCGCGCATATCCAGATACATCTGCTTGATCTCATCATATTGCTGTGTGAGCACCCGCTGCTGAAAGGCGCGTGTACTGCGTTCAAAACTAGCCTGATAACCGTGGCGCGTCAGCTCCAGCGCAGTCCAGAGGAGCAGCAGGAGTGCGCCCCGCAGGGGCAAGGAGAGGGGCAGCAGCGCCAGAAGGGTCAAAAGCAGCAGCTTGATATAGGAAATCGGCTGCTTTAGTTCCTGCCGGTAGACGGTAAGAATGAGGGAGAGAAGTGCAGGCATCAAAAGGGCTGCGCCGCTAAACAGCAGCAGAAGACCGCTAAGCCAGAGCGCTGTCAGATAGGGCCACTGATGGAAAAGTCCCTCTTCATCATAAAAGAGATCGAAGCTAAACAAGAGTATGCCAATCATGCACCAGCTGATATAGGGGCTTGCAGGGTGCAGATGGGAAAACAGGCCGCCGGCGCCTGCCGTAAGGGTCAGGAGCAGAAAAAAGATGGCGTTTTTGAGTTTGCCCGGATGGATGGAACCGATGGCAAACAGTAGATAGACGGCAAGGGTTGTGATAAAGAATAAAGATTGAATCATTTTATTGCATATTTCGATAATAAGCCATATAGGCAAGGTTTAGCGGTTCAAAATGACCGCGGGCAACAGGAATGTGATGATCGGGTTCGAGAATCACTTCTTTTTTATGCAGAGAGGTGGCATGTGCCAGATGAATCAGATAGCAGCGGTGGCAGCGGTGAAAATGACCGGGGAACTGCGCTGCAAGCTGGGCTTCAAAATAGCTGAGGACATGGGGGCTTTCGATCACCTGCTGCATACAGACGATACGGGTATTATGCCCGGCGCTTTCGAGATATAAAATATCAGAAAGCGGAAGGCGCTCGGTGATGCCATCGTGATCAATCAATACGGAAGGGGGCGTGCGGTGGGCCGTTACTCTGTCCAGCAGGGCAAAAAGCGCTTCGTCGGAAACGGGTTTGAGCAAATACGCGAGCGCGCTTATCTCATAGCCTTGTAAGGCAAAGTCGGGGGTGGAGGTGACGAGCGCCAGCGTGAGAGAATCTCGGCTCTGCCGCAGCTTTTGCGCCAGCTCCATGCCGGAAAGCCCCGGCATTTGAATGTCAAGCAGAAGCACATCAAGCTGTTTGTCAGTTTCGTAGGCGAAAAGAAAGCTTTCTGCACTGTTGAAACAAAGAAGCTCGGTGCGCTCATGGCGCAGATCGCCCCAGCGACGGCACTGAGACTGGAGCAAACTTAGCTGTGCAGGCTGATCATCACAGATGGCAATACGCATGAAAAACTCTCCTTTTTATTATTGAAGACAAGCAATCCCTGCGGGATTCTTGCCTTTGTTTTCATGACAATACATAAGGCGGCTCAGGGCTTTGATCGATCAAAACCGTCTTGCGGCCTTTAGTATACCAGATTTCGTCTGCAGATACTAGCTACATCATAAAAACAATGCTTTATAGGAACTTTAGTATTGTTAGCATAAGAAGAAAAAAGACATGATAATGTTAAAATAAACAAAAATATCTTGATGAAATGGGGATATATGGTATAATTAAACAAAAAGGGGATCGCTATGAAGAGAAAAAATGTAATTATTAGCATAATTTTGATGCTGGCATTGCTATTTACCGGCTGCCGGAGTGAACAAGGTGAAGAAATAAATATAGAAGAAAAAAATGATGAGGCTTTGATCGTCTATCTTGTAGGCAATGAAGCATTAACAAATTATGGGGAAAGCTATTATCAGACACGCTATTCTATTGGTGAGTTCTTATCGCATGCATTAGTCTGGGGAGAAGAAGGCTATATGTATTATGATGCCATAGAGGCATTTAAAAAAACCAGTTCATTGCCTGTTGAAATTACGTTTTTTTCTACAACGGCAGCTCTGTTAGAGCAGGTGGAGCGGGAAAAGAAAAACGGAGAGAAGGGTCCCGATGCAGTGATCGGATCCTATACATGCGATGAATATTGTTTATATTCTTATATAGAGCAGGAAATGTTTGCAGATTTAACGCCTTATTTTGAACAGGACGAAATATACACAGGAGAAAAGTATTTTTCTGCGGTACTGCAAAGCGGTGCCATACAAGGCGGTCAATATATTTTTCCGCTTACCTTCAATATGAATATCCTTATGTCCTCACGGGAATCGCTGCAGCAGCATGGCGTGGCGCTGACAGGCGAGGAAACCTATGAGGAATTAGCTGTGAAATTTACAAATCTTTGGAATGAAGAGCGGGACGAAGATGAGATGCTGCTGATGCAGTTTTCTAATATGTGGAACGATTACGCATATGTATTATTTGATGCAGCAAGCGGCATTTCTTTAATTGACTATGAAACGGGAGAGATACAATTAGACTTTGACTATTTTAAGCGACTGGCTGAGCTCTATAAAGCATATCTCATCAATGATTATGCAATGTCACAGGATGAGCTAAGACAAATGGCAGATGAAAATCAGGGGTTTTTAAATGAAAAGTTTTCCCGATACGGAAAAATCAGTAATTTAGCGGTATCCAAAATGCTGAATACCTTTGAAGAAATTCATGATCAGACAGTTTGTTTTGCGGAAGGAGGCAATTCCAGCTATTTTATGCATTCGTTTGCCGCACAAACCGGGTATTATGAATCGCGATATGCAGATAAGGGCGAGGAGTTTGTTTGTATCGGAATACCGGCGGCGAATCCTGCGCAGGGGTATGCGGCGCAGGTAACGAGCTGGGGAGCGGTTATAAAGGACGCGCAGAATGAAGAAGCGGGATATCAGTTTATCAAATGCCTGGCAGATACGAAACGGTTCATGCATTTTGATGTAAGCGTCAACCGGAATATTACCAATGAGACGCTGGATGATTTATGTGAAACGCAGTATGAATTTTATCCGGCGCTCGGGAACTTTCCGCCGGATCGTGTGCCGGAGGGAGAGGACTGGCTCGGAGATGCGTATACGATTCAGCCGATGAAAAAGGAGAGCCGGGAGTATATGGAGCATATGCTGACGCATATAGACAGGGCATTGCTTCCCGAATGGGAGTTACACCGC
This sequence comes from uncultured Clostridia bacterium, assembly GCA_947570515.1. Taxonomy (GTDB): domain Bacteria; phylum Bacillota; class Clostridia; order Lachnospirales; family Bianqueaceae; genus CALWPV01. Next base: position 376 of record CANOUM010000024.1, on the reverse strand, counting down.
TGCATGACAAGAGCGATAGAAAATTATATCTTTGGGCAGGCAGATTCGCTGGACGCAGCGTATGAGCAGGCAGTCCGTGAAATGCAGAGCTGTATAGGCAAAGATGACGAGCAGGAAGAAAGTCAGAAGGAAGAACAAAACGATGCAGAGGAGGAGGTGATACCGATTCAGATCTCTAAGGAAGGATCGGCTAAGGAGACGGTGGAGCGCTGTATGAAGGAGGAATTTCCGGAGGCTGACATAGAGGAATGGGATGTGACGGATTGGGCTTATGATGTATTGGAACAGATGCCGGAGATGAAGAGTTCTATCAAGGAATGTTATGCCGTGGGAAAGAAACAAGCAGATGGACCTGATATTTTGATCCTTTGTATTG
>CANOUM010000023.1 GCA_947570515.1 uncultured Clostridia bacterium | reverse complement strand
GGTTATTATATTTCAGACTTGCAACTAGCTTTTTTACAATATCAGTCGCAATCAGCTGCCCTCCGACCGTTTGCTTTTGTTTATTAAAAAAGTTTCCATGGTAATCCGTTCCGCCGGAAATAAAAAAATTTTTTGTGCTGCATAGAGCGATGAGTTTCTTTTGTAAATCAAAGCCATGGAGAGGATGGATGCATTCTATGCCCTCAATTCCGGACGTCATAACATCTTCTAATGTCAGCCAAAAGGCATCGTTTTGTACAGCGTAGGGGTCATACAGTATTTGCTCTCCGGGGTGTGCAAGGACTGAAATGCCGGAGGCCTCTTTGACAATGGAGAGCGCTTCATTTAAACTGATAAATTGTATGGTATTGGAATCAAATCCGTATTGTTTGTAGTACTGAGTACCTTCTAGCAAGCTCCTGGTTATTCCAGTGTCGAGAAGATAGTTTAATAATTTCCAGCCTCCGCGGCCCAGCGGTATCGTATAGTTATGATACGCTTCTTCTGAAACGGCCATACCGTCCTTTTCCATATGCCTTAGCAAAGCAAGATTATATGCTTCCTGTACAGCAGTATTATAAGTACAGGCTTCTCTCAGTCTGGCATTTTGTATATCGATGCCATAGGCCAATAAATGAAATTGCTTGTCTTTATGAATTACATCGAGTTCGACTCCGGGTATCACTTGTATACCAAGCGTGTCGGCTTCGTTGAACATTTCTTCGGAATAGGCATCTAGGGTATTGTGATCTGTTAGGGATAAGATAGAAACTGTATTGCTGCTGGCAAGATGCAATATCTCATGAACTGAATCGCTTCCATCAGATAGATTGGTGTGTACATGCAAATCTGCATATTGTTTCATTTTCATACGCCTCCTGATGTCAGAATGAATCAATACGATAGTATCAGATCGAAAGTTCGCTGTCAAACTCTTGACAAGAAAAATATCTTTTGCTTTAATAAACAAAGATATTTGCTTTTATATAAGGAGATGAAATGATGCATCCTGGTTTAACATTAGAAAAACGAATTGCTGCTGAGCTTGCCAGCTACGATGGAGTCATGGGGATATACCTTGATGATCTGAAAGGAAATACGATTGCAATTCATGAAAAGGAGCCCTTTGAAACGGCGAGTACGATCAAGACGTATATCTTGGCAGCGTTATATGAGCAGGTTGAGAAAGGAATTCTTTCTCTGGAGGATTCACTGATTTATAAAAAGGAACATTTTGTAGAGGGAAGTGGCGTTTTTCGTGAGTTAAGTTATGGAACGACATTGCTCGTTAAAGATGTTGCGGCGTTGATGATGGTTATCAGCGATAATATTGCGACAAATATGATGATTGAGTATATAGGGATTGATCAGATTAACGCATGTATTCAGCGCTTAGGGTGCATGGACACGGTTTTGCATAATCCGATTGATTTTGAACGGTATGAACGTTTAGGAACATCGACCCCTAAAGATTATGCCAGTATTTTCACTCGCTTAGCAAGGCGCGAGCTGATCACGCCCAAAGCCAGTGAAGAGATGATCGCGATTTTAAAGAGACAGCATTATAATTGTATGATTACCAGAGACTTTCCTCCCTATTTTCTTGACTCGGAGGATACGGGAGAGGAGGAGCTTATCTATGTAGCTTCTAAAAGCGGATGCATGGATGCCTGCCGTAATGATGGAGGCATTGTGCATACGCCCTATGGGGATTATGTGATTGTGATGATGCATAAGAATTTTTCGGATCCCATTTATCATGACGAACATCCGGCGTATGTATTTGGGGCGAAGGTAAGCCGTATGATTTTGGATCAGTATTTAGCGTTGGAGGGAAGATTGCGTCTTTAAAGCGAGCTATTGCTTTTTGGCGTATTTTTGATATAATTTTAAACTGGTGAAGATACAGTAAGCTTGAACCAGAAATGGAGATTGACATGTTTCGAATTATTCATAAAGAAAGTTTAAATCCAACAGTAACGAAGATGGACATAGAAGCTCCTCTCATTGCAAAAAAGGCGCAGCCAGGACAGTTTATTATTCTGCGTGTTGATGAGGAAGGGGAAAGGATTCCGCTGACGATTGCGGATTATGATCGGGAAAATGGTACGATTACAATTATTTTTCAGATTGTAGGTGCGACGACAAAGCGACTGAATCATTTGAATGAAGGGGATGTGCTGCAGGATTTTGTCGGACCCCTGGGAAAAGCAACCGAAACAGAGGGGCTGAAAAAGGTTGCCGTCATCGGCGGCGGTGTGGGCTGTGCAATCGCCTATCCGGTTGCAAAAAAGCTGCATGAGGAAGGCGCCGAGGTGCATAGCATTATTGGATTTCGCAGTCATAATTTAGTCATTTTGGAAAAGGAGTTTGAAAGCGTCAGCGACAAGCTGCGCATTTGTACGGATGATGGCTCCTATGGCAGCAAGGGTCTGGTGACGGATGCTTTAAAAGAGATGATTGAGGCAGGCAGCGTATATGACGAGGTGATTGCGATTGGGCCTCTGGTTATGATGAAATTTGTTTGTCAGCTCACCAAAGAGTATGGGATTAAAACCGTGGTTTCTATGAATCCGATTATGATTGACGGAACCGGCATGTGCGGCGGCTGTCGCCTGACGGTGGGGGGAGAAACTAAGTTTGCCTGCGTGGATGGCCCGGATTTTGATGGACATGAAGTGGATTTTGATGAGGCGATGGCGCGCAGCGCTATGTATAAGCCTTTTGAGCGAGAGGCATATGAAGAGGCTTGTCATCTTTTTGAGCAGGCAAAGTAAAGCGGAGGAATCAAAGATAGAATGGCAGATATGAAAATAGAAAGACAGTCAATGCCGGTACAGGATCCGCAGATTCGTTCTGGGAACTTTGAAGAGGTAGCGCAGGGATATACGAAGGAGCAGGCTCTGAAGGAAGCAAGCCGATGCCTGCATTGCAAAAATAAGCCCTGTGTGGGGAGCTGCCCGGTGGCAATTGATATTCCGGAGTTCATTCAGAAGATTACCGAAGAGGATTTTGAAGAGGCTTATCAGATCATTCAGAGATCGAGCTCGCTGCCAGCTGTGTGTGGCCGCGTGTGTCCGCAGGAGGTGCAGTGCGAGAGCCGCTGCGTACGCGGAATCAAGGGAGAACCTGTTGCTATTGGCAGGCTGGAGCGCTTTGTCGCCGATTGGCATAATGCAAACAGCAGAGATGCTGCGCATCGCATGCCGGGAAATGGTCATCGGGTAGCCGTGATTGGTTCCGGCCCTGCCGGCCTTAGCTGTGCGGGAGATCTGGCAAAAAAAGGATATGATGTGACAGTTTTTGAGGCGCTGCATGTGGCCGGCGGCGTGCTGATGTATGGGATTCCGGAGTTTCGTTTGCCGAAGACGATTGTGCAGAAGGAGATTGAGACGCTGAAAGCCCTGGGGGTCAAGATTGAAACGAATATGGTCATTGGCAAGGTGCTGACAGTAGATGAGCTGCTGGAGGAATTTGAGGCCGTATTTATCGGATCCGGCGCGGGGCTGCCGCGGTTTATGAATATTCCGGGAGAAGCACTGAATGGAGTGTACTCAGCGAATGAGTTTTTGACGCGTACTAATTTGATGAAGGCTTATCGCAGTGATAGTCAGACGCCGATTCAGAAGGCGAGGAAGGTGGCTGTCGTGGGCGGCGGCAATGTGGCTATGGATGCGGCGCGCTGCGCCAAGAGGCTCGGGGCTGAAGAGGTGTCTATTGTATACCGCAGATCGGAGGCGGAGCTTCCGGCTCGGCGTGAAGAGGTGGAACATGCGAAAGAAGAGGGGATTCAGTTTTGCATGCTGAGCAATCCGGTACGCATTTTAGATGATGGACATGGCTTTGTAGGCGGGATCGAGTGTATTCAGATGGAGCTGAGAGAGCCGGATGCATCCGGACGGAGACGACCCGTAGAGAAGGTCGGTTCGGAGTTTGTGCTGGAGGCAGATTGTGTGATCATGGCGATCGGCACATCACCGAATCCGCTGATTAAGCTTACGACAGATGGACTGAAAACACAGAGATGGGGCGGAATCGTCGCAGAGGAGACCACAGGACAGACATCGAGGCAAGGGGTGTTTGCCGGGGGCGATGCGGTGACAGGAGCTGCCACTGTGATTTTGGCTATGGGCGCCGGTAAGACGGCGGCTAAAGCAATTGATGAATATATTCAAAATAAGTAAAAGGGGAGAGGTGCATAGGCGCCTCTTCTTTACTAGGAGAAGAAGACAATGAGGACAGCTGTTTTGGTCGTTAGCTTTGGGACGATGCAGGAGGCGGCATGGGATCAGACGCTGGGGAAGATAGAAGAGGAGATCCGGCGGGAAGGGGAAGGGCAGTATGATGTGTTTACTGCATATACCAGCCGAAGAGTTGCTGCCTATTGGCGGTCGCGCGGCAAGAACCTGCTTAATGAGGAAGAAGCGTTTGCATGCCTGCGGCGCAGGGATTATGAGAAAGTTGCGGTGCTGCCGACCCATTTGGCAGCGGGGCACGAATTTGCTAAGCTGAAGCAGCAGGCGGAGGAATACAGCGCATGCTTTAAAAAGCTGGTACTGGGCGTTCCGCTTTTGGAAGGGGCGGTCTATCGAGAAAGGCTGGCCAGGGCCTTAAAAGAAGAAATTGTGCCGGAGGAGGGAGAGCTATTGGTACTGATGGCACATGGAATGCGAAGCGGAGAGCATTTAGTTTATGATGAGCTGGAGCAGGCGTTTAATGCGGACGGCAGAGGACGGGCGGCCGTGGTTACGATGGAGAATAAAGAATTAAGGGCGATCAAGGCAGCGAGAGTAAAAAAATTGGTGCTGGCGCCGCTGCTTTTAACTACGGGGAGGCATGTGCTGCAGGATATGTGCGGGACAGGAGAAGAAAGCTGGCAAGGTTTTTTAGAGGCGAATGGATATGCAGTACGAACTGTGGCGAAGGGACTGGGCGAGTATCCGAAGGTCAGAGCGATATACAGGCAGCAGCTTCGCGAGCTGTACAGCTTCAGATGAGAATGCATAAAAATACTTTAAGAGAAACTTTAATTCTTTTCTCTCTAGAAAGTTTGTAGTATAATAAACGCAGATACGTGTACTGTGTTATGCGTTTTATAAGGAGAAACAGATGGAAAATCAGATAATGAAAAAGGCGGGGCGGCTGACAGTGAAGCTGCTGGAAAGCCGAAAGGCGCTGGGGAAACTGGCGGCGGCAGAAGCGGTAGAGGCACTTAAAGCTGTGATTCGCGAGAAGGGGAGCTGCCATGTGATTTTTGCGGCGGCGCCTTCACAGAATGAGTTTTTGGCAGCGCTGTGCGAGAGCGATGTGGACTGGACAAAGGTGTATGCATATCACATGGATGAATACATTGGACTGCCGGTAGAGGCACCGCAGGGCTTTGGTAATTTTTTGCGCCGGAGTATTTTTACGCGTGTTCCTTTTGCGAAAGTAGAATACTTAGACGGTGGAGCCGCGGATATACAGAAGGAGATACAGCGCTATACGGCGCTTTTACAGAAAAACCCAGCGGATATTGTATTTATGGGAATTGGGGAAAATGGCCATATTGCCTTTAATGATCCGCATGTAGCGCATTTTGATGATACGGATCTGGTGAAGGAGGTTGCACTTGACGAGCGGTGCCGTAAGCAGCAAGTCAATGATGGATGCTTTGAAAAGCTGCAGCAGGTGCCGGCGCATGCGCTGACTTTGACCATTCCGGCATTGATGCAGGCGAAGCAGATATTCTGCATGGTGCCCGCGGCAACCAAAGCAGAGGCAGTTGGTAAAACTGTCATGGGAGAAATTCGTGAACAGGTGCCGGCCAGCATTTTGCGAGTGCATTCGAATGCAAATTTGTATATAGATCATGAAAGCGGTAAAGAGCTGCTGACAGCAGGGTGGCTGTAAAATATAGAGCTTTAAAAACGGAGGGAATTATGGCACTGGTAGTAGATCAATTATGTAAGACGTTTGGAACAAAGGTGGCGGTAGATCATTTGAGCTTTCAAATGGAACGGCCGGGAATCTTTGGTCTGATTGGCACCAACGGAGCAGGGAAGACAACCACAATCCGTATGATCCTTGGAATTATGCATGCGGATCAAGGGAGCGCTTTGTGGAATGGAACTGCTATTAGCAGGGACACGCTGAGTTTTGGGTATATGCCGGAAGAGCGAGGCATCTATATGAAAAATAAGGTGATCGAGCAGCTGGTATACTTTGGTATGCTGCGCGGGATGAACCGGATTGATGCCAGAGAGTCTGCGCTCAAATATCTGGATCGTCTTGGCATGATGGAATATAAGGATATGCTGGTAGAGAAGCTTTCTAAGGGAAATCAGCAGAAGATTCAGCTGATTTCAACATTGGTGCATAATCCGGAGCTGATTTTTCTGGATGAACCCTTTAGCGGCTTGGATCCGGTCAATACAGAGGTTTTACGAGGACTTTTAGAAGATCTGATTGAAGAAAAGCGATATATTGTGATGAGCAGTCATCAGATGGGAACCGTAGAGGAATACTGTGAAAATATTTTGATTTTGCATCATGGCCAGACAAAGCTGTTGGGCAATCTGCGGGAGATCAAGCGAGGATATGGTCATACCAATTTAGTTGTCAGCTGCGATACGGATGTGGATGAAACGGCTAAGGGACTGGGTCTGGAGATTCTGGAAAAACGGGCCAATGAAACAGAATACAGGATCCAGGGAGATGATATGGCCAATGCTTTGCTTTCACATATGGTTTCACAGGGATTTTATCCCACAAAGTTTGAGATTCGGGAGCCATCGCTAAATGAGATTTTTATTGAGAAAGTAGGAGAGGTTTTGCAATGAGACAGATTTGGACAGTATTTTTATATACGCTTAAGGATGCAGCACGCAAGAAAGCATTTAAAATATCGACCATTATACTAATGGCAGTTGTGTTAGGCGCTTGTTTAATTGTCAAATTTACAAGCAGTGGTGCAGAAGACGAGCCGGCTGGTGCACCCGAAGCTGTGACAGAGCAGGAAGCGCAGGAAGAGGTAACACCGGAGGGACGGTGCTACTATATTGACGTGCAAAATGCGATTCCGGGCGGAATGCAGGCACTACAGAAGGCAGTGCCTGAGGTTACCTTTGAAGAGGGCGATGCGGCTAAAACAGAAGCGTATCAGCAGGAGATTGCAGAGAATGCAGAGCTTTCTATGATCCTGATCATACCGGCAGAAAAGGAAAATGAACCGCCTATGATATCGGTTATGACAAAGGATTTTATGTCCGGAGTGGGCAGCAATCAGGCAGGAGATGTGCTGACACGTCAATATATTGCGAATCAGCTGCAGGAACAAGGAGTAAAAAGTGAGTCAGTAGAGAGCCTTTTGAATGTGCAGCTGACGGTGACCAGCAGTATTGCCGGCGAAATGGATCTGTCCGGCTATATACTGGGCATTGTCATCACTATGCTGATCTTCTTTGCGATTTATTATTATGGATACGGTGTATCCATGTCCATTGCAACAGAGAAGACATCCCGTGTTATGGAAACCCTGGTCGTATCCGCTAAACCTTCCCGGATTTTAATTGGAAAATGTTTAGCAATGGGCGTGCTGGGATTGCTGCAGTTCGGCGGAATTATTGCATTTGCCGCCATCTGTTATCATTATCTGGTTCCGGCAGATTATCTCATCATGGGAATGCCGCTGTCCTTATCTTCCTTTACCCTGGAAAGAGCGGTGATCATTCTGATTTATTTTGTTTTGGGATATACGCTGTATGCTGTGATGAATGCCGTATGCGGAGCATCCGTCAGTAAAATTGAGGATCTTAATTCGGCCATGATGCCGGTGGTGCTGATTGCGATGGTTTCATTCTACGTTGGATATTTTGCAGCTATTTCCGGATCCGGCGCAGATTCTATGCTGCAGAAGGTTGCGATTTATATTCCCTTCTGCTCTCCTTTTATCGTTCCCTTTAAAATTCTAAACGGCGATGTACCGATGATGGATATTATGCTCTCTATCGCCGCACTGCTGGCAGCCATTGTAGTGATTGCCGCCGTTTCGATCCGTATTTATACTGCTTCGGTTCTGCATTATGGAAACCGGTTAAAACTCAAAGATATGTTTAGGATGAAAGTATGACAAGCGACGAGGTACTCACTATATTACGAGAGCCTAATGGCTCAGAGAGGTTGATGGCGAAGGCAGAAGAGGCCTTCGCCCCTTCTCTGTCCCTGCTGGCGCAGGAAGAAGCTGCTGCGGCAGCTTTTTTGGTACGGGTTGCCAAACAGAAACAATATCGGCAAGAGATCAATGAATGGCTGGGAGACCGAAGTCTTCTGTATCGTCTGCTGCAAAGCGAGGATGCGAAGATGCGCAAGAATATCGCCAGACTGATCGGCAGACTCATGGAGGCGAGAGATGCCAGACCGCTGATGGCCGCATTGGAGCATGAAAGTAAGCGTCTGGCGAGACCCTCGATGATTTTAGCGCTTGGCGCGCTGAAAACGCCGCAGGCGATTCAGTTTTTAAGCCGCTATGAGGTGGAACCGGCTAAGGATATAACAGAAGAAAAGCATGAAAAAGAAGAGAGGGAGGCGCTGGAAAAGGCGCTTTCAGGCGTTCGTAAGGGGCCGGTGCATACTTTTAAAGATTTCCGGAGTCCGGTGATGCTGGAGCTGCGCTGTGCGCGGGGGCTTGAGAACCAGCTGGCAGAGGAGCTGACACGGGTACGCAGAGTGTTTCAGGGGGGCGTGATAGTAGAGGCAGAGTCTTGGACGGCACTGCAGAAATCGCGCTTATGGAGAGAGGCGCTGCTACCATTGGCCTGCGGAGTCATGCGCAGACCGGAGGCAATCGCAGAGGCAGCTGCCTCGCAGATGGCACAGGAGCTGGAAACCCTGTATGGTGGGGAGACGCCCTATACGTTTCGTGTGGAAATTGCGGGCAGAGCGAATCCGGAAGCGGCGGTTTCGCGGGCAGAGCTGGCAAAGGCGACAGCAAGAGAGATGGTTAAGGCGGCTGGCGGTTTGCTGGTGAATGCACCGGGAAACTATGAGGCGGAGCTGCGAGTAGAACCGCAGAGCCAAAATCCAGAGCTAGTCAATCTGTATTTAAAATTGTTTTTACCCTCTGATCAGCGCTTTGCCTATCGCAAGGGTATGATACCTGCATCGATTCATCCAGCGAATGCTGCCGGTGTTATCCGGCTGGCAGCTCCTTATCTGAAGCCGGGTGCCGCTGTGATGGACCCCTGCTGCGGAAGCGGTACGTTTTTGATTGAGCGGGCCATTTACGGAAAGGCGCAGGGGGTAATCTGTAAGCGTCTTGTAGGCGTAGATATCTATGGCAAGGCGCTGAAAATTGCAGAGGGAAACATAAAGGCGGCTCATTTGGGCGCAGGGACGGCCGTGCGTCTTGTGCGGAGTGATTTTTTGGAGTGGAATATCGAAGAGACGGTGGATGAGCTGATGGCCAACCTGCCATTTGGAAACCGGGTGGGAAGTCACAAAGAAAATCTGCGTTTATATCAGGGACTGGCAGAGAAGCTGCCAGCTTGGGTAAAGCCCGGCGGCATTGCGGTGTTGTATACAATGGAAGGCCGGCTGCTGGATCGTTGTCTGGCCAAACAGGAGCGCATTCAGATTTTGCAGAGAAGCAGGGTCGAAGCCGGCGGATTAGAGCCCAAGGTATTCATCATCAGAATTTTATAAGTAACGTATCAGGAGGACTATACATGCGTACCAGCGGTATTTTGCTGCCCATTACAGCACTCCCTTCTCCGTATGGGATTGGAACGATGGGACGGAGCGCCTACGAGTTTGTTGATTTTTTAGCAGAGAGCGGCCAAACATATTGGCAGATTTTGCCGCTTGGCCCGACAGGATACGGCGATTCGCCATATCAGTCATTTTCCACATTTGCCGGCAATCCCTATTTAATTGATTTGGAGCAGCTGATTGAAGAAGGCCTACTCACACAGGAAGAGTGTGAGCAATTTGTCTACGGAGAGGATCCGCAGCAAATAGATTATGGCCGTTTATACGGCTGCCGCCTTCGGGTACTGCGGATTGCATTTATGCGCGCACGGCGCGAAGAGGACGAAGCGTATGGGCTTTATCTGCAGCAGAACGCAGACTGGCTGCCGGATTACGCCCTGTTTAGAGCAGTCAAGGATCATTTTAAGGGAAAGTTTTGGCAGGAATGGGAAAGGGACATCCGTCTGAGAACACCGGAGGGAATCTCACAGTATCAAACGCTTTTACAAGAGGAAATTGAATTTTATTGTTTTTTGGAGTATATGTTTTTTAAGCAGTATGTGAAGCTAAAGACATATGCCAATAAAAAGGGTGTGCAAATTCTGGGAGATCTTCCTATTTATGTGGCCATCGACAGTGCGGATGCATGGGCTCAGCCGGAGCTCTTCTATTTTGATGAGGAGCTGACGCCTGTTAAGGTGGCAGGAGTGCCGCCGGATGCATTTTCAGAAACAGGCCAGTTATGGGGAAATCCCTTGTATGATTGGGCGGTGCATCAAAAGACGGGCTATCATTGGTGGATTCGCAGAGTGCAGCATAGCATGAAATTGTATGATAGAATTCGAATTGATCATTTTCGCGGGTTTGACGAGTATTATGCCATTCCATACGGCGAGGAGACGGCTCTCGCAGGGCAGTGGGAAAAAGGGCCTGGATATGAGCTTTTTGCTGCTTTGCAGCAAGCGCTTGGGGATATTCCGATTGTGGCAGAAGATCTGGGGATACTCACGCCGAGTGTGTATGCGCTTCTGGAAAAGACAGGGTACCCGGGAATGAAGGTATTGCAATTTGCTTTTGAGGGCGGCGCGATGAATGATTATCTACCGTATCGTCATACCAGGAATAGTGTAGTATACACGGGTACGCATGATAATGATACGCTGCGGGGATGGCTGGAGCATATGCATCCGGGATTAAAAACACATGTTATGGATTTTCTGGGTATGAAGGAAGAGGCAGAGTGGAATCAGACGCTGATTCGGACGGCTTTGATGAGCGCTGCAGATACGGCGATTATACCCTTGCAGGATTATTTGGAGCTGGGAAGCGAGGCACGCATTAATGAGCCGGCTACCTTGGGAAATAACTGGCGCTGGCGCCTCTGCGCCAATTGGCAGGAGCCCAGCTTAGCATGCCGTATTCGTCATATGACGGAGCTATATGGGCGGTGTTAGAATATGAAAAAAGGTTACAGGATTGGATCATTCCGTTCCTGTAACCTTTCTTTTTATGAGGCGGCTGGGCTGTATGGCATGGATCAGCCGCCTGTATTTTCACTGTTGGGACTGGAGCTGTTGTTGTTAGAGGAATTGTTTCCGCTATTATTTCCCGATTGGTTGCCGCCGGGGCGGGAGGAGTTGTTATTGGGGGGCAGAATGGAGGATTCCTGAGTTTTCTCGTTATGAATGTCACATTCTACACCTTTGTAAGGGTTGATGCCGATGTTGCTGGAGTTATTTGTGCTGGGATCCGTGTTAGCGGAACCATATACACAATAGGCGTAATCGGCAATTTTGCCAAGGTTAGCTTCCCCAATCTCGGCAATTTCCTCTGCATTTCGGGTAATGAAAACGCTGGTTTTGGTAGACGGACAATATTTGTTAGCCAGCTTTCCGCTTTCAGAGCAGATGGTGACCTCTACATGGCGGTCACAATACTGAGTGGGCTCATTTCCGACTTCGCACCAATCTGTAGTGACACGGTTACCGCGCGCATCCTGTGAACAGAGTGAGGTCGCGATCTTACCGCTGTCTTTGCAGAGCGTTACCGTGGTCAGTCCTTCGGGACGGACAAAATCGGTATATTCAAGCGGTTCATGGATGGCGCTCATAACAGCGTTCCACAAGGTTTTGTGAGCGCCGGAATCAAGCATATAAGCACCGTCGGGATCGAGGCTGTAGGCTCCGAGGCTGTTATAATACTGCTGCGGATATTTGACATAGTCAAATCCGGCCATAACGGTGCAGGTATAATAAGGCGTGTATCCAACAAAAGAAAAATCATTGGAATCAGAGGTAGTACCCGTTTTTCCGGCAATGGGCATAGAAGGATCAAAATTGCATGCAGTTCCCGTACCGGAGGTAACAACATCCCGCATCATATCTGTCAGCATAAAGGCTGTTGTTTCTTTAATCACGCGGCGGGTCTCCGGAGAGCGTTCAAACAAAAGGTTGCCCTTGCGATCTGTAATCTTAGTATACAGTGTGGGTTCAATATACTGTCCGCCATTGGCAATCGTAGCATAGGCGCCGCAAAGCTCAATATTGGTTACACTGCCAGAACCCAGACACAGAGAACCGACCATATCGGTATTGCCATTTTCGTCAGGGGTTTCGCGCAGGGTCGTGATACCGAAATTTTTTACATACTGGAAGTTTACATCTACGCCTACATCGCGCATTGCGCGAGCCGTGACGATGTTCATGGAGTCGCGGATACCATCGCGGATTGTACTAAATCCATAGTAGTAATCGCCCCACCAGTTGTTAGGCGACCAATCCCCCCAATACATGGGCGCATCATCCTCGGAGCTGCCGGGGCTCATGCCGCCCACATCGAGAGCGGCTGCGTAGCTGGCTAAGACTTTAAATGTAGACCCCGGCTGTCTTGTAGAATCAATGGCACGGTTTACACCGAGGTTAGCCTGTTTTTCACCGCGTCCGCCGGCCAGCGCAACCACATGACCGGTGGATTGCTGAATAACGGTCATAGAATACTGCGGTTCTTCTGTGATCGTTGTGCTCTCCACATAGTGTACGCCCTCTACCATATCCTGCGTGATATACTGAGCTCTGAACTCATTTGCCGCTGCGCGGGCCTGATCAGGGGAGTAAAAGAGTCCGTAGGTGCCGAAATTGTCGGTAATATTGGGATCCTTCTGATCATAAAGAGTCAGACGGTAATCCAGCTGATAGTAGGTGTAAGTCTGGAAATTGGACGGATCGGAAAAGACGGAGTCAACAATATTTTGAATCCGTGCGTCTTGTGTGATATAAATGGTGAGTCCGCCATAAAATAGAGTGTTAAAAGCTTCGAGCTCTGTGTAACCGAGCTGCTTTTGGAGGTCGGTTTGCACTTGTGAGATTACGCTGTCAACAAAGTAGGAATAAAGCACGCTGTCGTTGTTGTGCGAATAGGTTTCATTCCAAGCGGCGATACGGCCAAAGACGTCGTCTGCTTTGGCTTCATCATATTCGGCCTGTGTGATATAGGACTGCTCAAGCATGGCGTCTAATACAAGAATCTGTCGTTCACGGGAATGATTTTCATGGTTGATGATGGGGTCATAGGAATAAGGGGCATTAAAAAGACCGGCAATAAGCGCACATTCAGCGAGGTTCATTTCACTGGCATGCTTGCCGAAGTAGCGCTGGGAGGCTGCTTCTACACCATAGGCGCTGTTGCCTAAATAGTTGTAATTGAGGTAAGACTCTAAAATAAGGTCTTTGGTACGTTCTTTGCCGTATTCCTCATTCATTTTATATTCAAGCTGCAGAGCCAGATACCATTCCTGAATTTTTCGTTTCCATGTTTGATCCGAAGTGAGAACCAGCTTTTTGATCATCTGCTGTGTGAGGGTACTGCCGCCTTCGGAGGTGCCGCCGGCCTTCAGATTGGCGATGCCGGCACGTAAAATACCTTCTAGGTCGATACCGTTATGCTGGTAGAAACGAGCATCTTCGATAGCGACGACAGCGTCGAGAAGATGCTGGGGCATTTCGTCAATAGAAATGGAGGTTCGCTGCTCGGCAGTCTGAATATTGGTGATTTTCGTGCCGTTCTGATCGACGATGGTGGAGGTCTGACGATCTATGGTGAGTGAATTGAGAGAGACCTCGGGAACGCCGTCCAGCATACCCATGAAAGTGCCGAGGAGGATGCCGGCTACGGCAAAGGTGGCGATGAGTACAGCAACGCAAATAACGCGGAGTCCGTACAACCAAATACGGGAATAAAGCTTTTCATGATAATTCCCCTTGGCGATCTGTTTATTCTGATTTTTTTGTTTGCTATAGTCCATAAAGTTCTCCTTTTATATATCCATACCCATTTCGGTTTTATTTATTTTATCACTTAGCAAGAAATCTCTTCCGGGATTCTTGCAATTATATCGGAGTTTGATGCTTTGCATCAAACTCATAAGGCGGCTCAGGGATTCGATTAACTCATAAACTGCCTTGCCGCCTTTATTATACCATAGGGGGCTTAGCATTTTCAAGCCAAATAGGAAAGCGCACACGCAGTGATACGCGTTTATATTTGAAGTTTAGAAAAGAGGAAAAAATGAAAAGAAAGCGAAAAATGAAATGGTTTTTTCTGGTTCTGTTAGTACTGCTTGTATTTTTTACTGTGCAGACTGTGAGTAAGATGCATCCGATTTTAACAGCCATGGCAAAGATGAAAGCAGAGGCGCTTGCCACAGATATTTTGGGCGATACGATGCGGGATGTATTAGAAGAAAGCGGAATAAAAAGTGAAGATTTGATTCATTATTATTATACGCCCGCAGGTGAGGCATTTGCCTATTCTGTTGATACGGTTACGATTGAAAAACTAGCGGCTCTTGCCAATACAAAAATGGGAGAATACTTAGAAGAGAAAAATGATTTTGTCTTAGATATTCCGATGGGACAATTGACACATAACCCGTTGCTGGCAGCCCTTGGACCAGACATTCCAATTCATGTGCGTGTAGTCGGCAACCCAGGGGTAGATTATGGGCGCAGCTTTGAGTCTGTTGGCATCAATGAAATCAATCACCGAATCTGGATTAAAATGGAAGTCGTGATTCAAGTGGCAACCCCTCTTTTAACGGATGTATTAAATGCTCACATGGAATTCACATTAGTCGATCAAACCACCTCTGGCAAGGTGCCCCTTACCTATATGGGACTTGATAAGAGCTCCTAGATTCAGTATAATAAGCGCAGCCAGATATATTTTGACTATTCAAGCGCTTGTGCTGCGCTATGAGTTTGATGCAGAGCATCAAACTCCGATATAATTGCAAGAATCCCGCAGGGATTCCTTGCCAAGTTTGCTGTAAGCGAACTTGTGCCGCCTTATGAGTTTGATGCAGAGCATCAAACTCTGATATAATTGCAAGAATCCCGCAGGGATTCCTTGCCAAGTTCGCTGCAAGCGAAC
>CANOUM010000022.1 GCA_947570515.1 uncultured Clostridia bacterium | reverse complement strand
ATGAGCTGGAGCTGCAAAATGTGCAGCATGTGCAAAATATGCAGAATGATTTGAAAAGCCGGCTGATGGAGAAAAAATAATTTGATGCAGCAGTGGACTTGGAGCTAAAAAGTACGATACTATAAATAGAGGTGCTGTGTTTCATTTTATCAGGAAGTAAATAAAAATATTTCTTGATCAACAGACGAAAATGTGCTATAATTTGCTTCTGGATTAGATCCTTGCTCTTGTACTGAGGCGCCGAAGGGCGAATCAGAAGAGGGCCATAGACCAAAAGGAGGTGTACACGATGAACAAGTACGAGGTTGCAGTTGTAATTTCTTCTACCTTAAGCGATGAAGAGAGAGCTGCCGTATTAGAGCAGGTAAAAGGCTACATTGCCAAGTATGATGGAGTCGTTACGGATGTGGATGAGTGGGGCAAGCGTAAGCTGGCTTACGAAATTCGCAAACAAAGCGAAGGATACTATTACTTCATCAAAGTGGATGCAGAGTCTTCTATGCCGATTGAGCTGGAAAAGAATCTGCGTCTTATGAACGAAACCGTGCTCCGTTACCTGATCGTTAGAGAAGGCGAATAAGTAGCACAACCGAAAGGGGTTTTGTGATGAACAAAGTAATTTTGATGGGCAGACTGACAAGAGAGCCGGAGGTTCGCTACAGCCAGGGAGCACAGGGAACGGCTGTATGCCGTTACAGCTTGGCTGTAAACCGTTCTTATAAACGGGAGGGCGAACCGGACGCGGATTTTATCAATGTGGTTGCATTTGGCAACCGCGGTGAGTTTGCCGGTAAGTATTTTAAAAAGGGTATGATGGTCGCCGTTGTAGGTGAGCTGCGGATCAGCAGTTACACGGATAAAGACGGTAATAAGAGATGGAGTACCGATGTGGTCGTAACCGAGCAGCATTTTGCAGAGAGCCGCGCCTCTTTTGAGGGCCGTTCCTCTCAGGACAGTTACGGCGGCGGAAGCTCTGATTTTGCGCCGGCTGGCAGCCGAGGATATCAAAATGCACCTCAGCAGCAGGCACCTGCTTATCAGCAGCCGGATGGATTTATGCCGATCGATAATGAGATCGAAGGCGATGAAGACCTACCCTTCTAATTATGCATAAGGAGGTAATGACGATGCCTGAGAATACCGCACCCCAGAAGAAAAGAAACGGCGGCATGAGACGTAGAAAAAAAGTCTGCAATTTCTGTGGCAATGCAGCAGAGCAGATTAACTACAAGGATGTTGCTAAATTAAGAAGATACGTTTCCGAGAGAGGAAAGATCCTTCCTCGCCGTATCACGGGTACCTGCGCCGAGCATCAGCGTGATCTGACGATCGCAATCAAGCGTGCCAGACATTTGGCACTGATGCCTTACGTAGGAGAATAAGAAAAGGAAAGAAAGGAATGACCTTATGTCATTCCTTTTTTAATATACAAGATGAAGATAAGACAAATTGTAAGCGCGCAAAACAGCATGTATAAACAGATCCTGCGGTATCAAAATCACAGGGAGGCTAAGAAAGCGAATGTATTTCTTGTAGAAGGGGTACGAGCGGTAGAGGAGCTTTTATTGGCACCAGAATGGCAGATAGAGAGTGTATGGGTTTCTGAGGATAGACTCCAAGATGAGTTTTCTGATTTTTTGGAGAAAATGCTCCCGGAAAACAGCATGGTATATGCACTTTCGCCAGCGTTATTGCTGGGGCTTGCGGATACGCAGTCTCCGCAGGGAGTCCTGGCTCTTGTGAAAAGAAAGAGTTTTAAACCGGAGGATTTATTCAAAAGGACAGAATCGGATCCTTTTTATATAGTGTTAGAAAACCTGCAGGATCCGGGAAATGTAGGGACTATTTTACGAACGGCCGACAGCGCAGGAGCTGCCGGAGTTTTATATACAAAAGGGACGGTGGATGTGTATAATGCGAAGGTTGTGCGTGCGGCAATGGGATCGCTTCTGCATATACCGATCTGCGCAGTAGAGACAGTCACGGAAGCGGCAGCGCTGCTACATGCGCATCAGGTGAAAATTCTGGCGGCTCATTTGAAAGGAAGCAGTTATCATTTTGAACAGGATCTGACGGGACCAGTAGCGATTATGATCGGAAACGAAGGAGCCGGACTGTCAGAACAAGCGGCAAAGCAGGCAGATGCATTAGTCAAAATTCCGATGCTGGGCAGGGCGGAATCACTTAATGCCGCTATGGCCGCCGGGATTTTGATGTATGAAACGGTGCGTCAGAGGCTGCAGTAAGCAGAAATGCAATGCATACAGCAAAGACCTCTTACCATCAGGCAAGAGGTCTTCAATTTTTTATTGATTAATGAAAGAAATTTACTTAGCAAAAAGCTCGGCTAATTTTATGATTACCTGAACGCTGGTTTGCATATCCTGAATGCAGGCAAATTCAAAATGGCCATGGCAGTTCTGGCTGCCGGTACCCAGATTGGGGCAGGGAAGTCCCATAAAGGAGAGGCGAGCGCCGTCGGTGCCGCCGCGGATGGGTACGATATGGGGCTGAATATCCAGCTCTTCATATACCTTGACAACATGATCGATTAAAAACATATGCGGCTCAATCTGCTTTTTCATATTGAAGTACGAATCTTTAATGGTGAGGCAAATTGTACCCTCGCCGTATTTGTGATTGAGAAAATCCGCAATGCTTTGCATGAAAGCCTTTTTCTTTTCATATAATACAGTATCATGATCACGGATGATGTATTTGAGTGTGGTATGTTCCACTGTGCCATTTATACCAATCAGATGGGTAAAGCCTTCTCGGTTTTCGGTATATTCCGGTCTTTCAAAGGTGGGGAGCATACTTTGAAATTCCATGCCGATCAGTGCTGCATTTACCATTTTATTTTTGGCAGAGCCGGGATGAATACTGAGACCGGTAATCTCAACCACAGCGGAAGCAGCGTTAAAGTTTTCATATTCCAATTCGCCCAGAGTGCCGCCGTCTAAGGTGTATGCATAATCAGCACCGAATTTTTGAACGTCAAAATGGGCAACGCCCTGACCTACTTCTTCGTCCGGAGTAAAACCAATCCGGATGGGACCATGCTGGATCTGAGGATTCTGGATCAGAAATTCGGCCGCCGTCATGATTTCGGCTATGCCGGCCTTATCATCAGCGCCTAAAAGAGTGGTGCCGTCGGTGACGATAAGGCTTTTGCCTTGATAGGAGGCCAGGTTTTCAAATTCAGATGTACGCATGATGATGTTCTTTTCGGAATTTAGGATGATATCGCTGCCGTCATAGGTTTCGATGATACGGGGCTGGATATTTGCGCCGGGAGCATCGCAGGATGTGTCCATATGAGCCACAAAACCCAGAATAGGGCCGGTGTAATCTTTGATTGTGGAAGGAATGGTGCCCATGACATAGCCATATTCATCGCGGCAGGCATCCGTGATACCGATGGCTTTCATCTCTTCGACGAGCGAATCGGCAAAGGGCAGCTGTTTGTCAGCTGTACTTGGAAATGTAGTAGAATCCGGATCGGATGTGGTATCGATGCGGACATATTGCAAAAATCGTTCAGAAACGTGCATGATAAAACCTCCTGAAAGTAGTTTGATATACCGGTATACTATCACAAACCGGGTGGGTTGTCTACTTGAGAAGAGAGAAAGCAAATTTTTTGGAATTAGCACTTGACAGTGGAATGGGGCATATGATATACTAAAATCCGCTTCGTTAGAAGCGTTTGCGGCCCGTTGGTCAAGCGGTTAAGACATCGCCCTTTCACGGCGGTAACGGGAGTTCGATTCTCCCACGGGTCATCTGGTGCCATAGCCAAGTGGTAAGGCAAAGGTCTGCAACACCTCTATCCCCAGTTCAAATCTGGGTGGCACCTCTCTAAAGCCTCTGTATAATATACAGAGGCTTTATTTGTATATGTACAAGGACTGGACAAAAAAGGAAAAAAGGACTATAATCAATTCGGCTATAAAAAGCCTGCATAAAAAGAGGATAAGAGTTACAGCATAATAATAAAACGATAGGAGTGTATCAAATGAGTGAAGCGATCGAAAATTGCAATCATGATTGTTCCAGTTGCAGCGCCAACTGTGAGTCACGTGATCCCAAGAGCTTTTTAGAAGCGCCGAATCCGAAAAGCCATGTTAAAAAGGTGATCGGTGTTGTCAGCGGTAAAGGCGGTGTGGGTAAGTCGCTGGTTGCCAGCCTTTTGGCGAGCGGTCTGCAAAAGCAGGGTGTGCATACAGGCATTATGGATGCCGATATCACAGGTCCGTCGATTCCGAGGGCTTTTGGAATCCGCAGCAGAGCAACAGCCAATGATGATGGTCTGATTCCGGTTAAGAGTCAGGGCGGCGTGGATGTTATGAGCATTAACCTGCTCCTGAACGGAGAAACCGATCCGGTGATCTGGCGTGGTCCTGTGATTGCGGGTACGGTAAAACAGTTTTGGACAGACGTTGTCTGGGAGGATATCGATTGTTTAGTGGTGGATATGCCGCCGGGAACCGGTGATGTACCGCTGACGGTCTTTCAGTCTCTGCCTATTGATGGGATTGTGATCGTTACATCTCCGCAGGATCTGGTTTCTATGATCGTGACGAAGGCTGTGAAAATGGCAGCGATGATGAATGTGCCGATTATCGGTATTGTGGAAAATATGAGCTATCTGGAGTGTCCTGACTGCGGCAAGAAGATCTCTGTATTTGGCGAGAGCCACGTGGAGGATATTGCGCAGAGAAACGGTCTAAAAGTGCTTGGACGTTTGCCGATTGATCCTAAAATTGCGGAGGCTGTGGATCGCGGCGCCGTGGAAACACTAAACGGTGATTGGCTCAATGAGGTAATAGAAGCTGTAAAGCAAATACCTGAGAAAGAATAAATATGGATTTTTAAAGAACGATGAAACAAAAGACACTTCGAAAAGAAGTGTCTTTTCGTTATTTAAGTGTCAATCCATTACGAATTATTTCTTGACAAAAGAGGATATAGGTCATAAAATCTTTTTTAGTTAGTATATGTTAACTGGTGGGAAATTTACATAGTATAGAGCAGGAGGATATGATGACATTAGATACATTAAAACCAGGTGAATCCGGGATGATTGCTGCTGTGGGCGGTGAAGGCGCATTGCGGCGCCGGTTGCTGGATATGGGACTGACGCCGGGAACGACGGTCGCAGTTAAGAAGATGGCGCCGATGGGCGATCCGATTGAACTTTCCCTGCGGGGGTATTTGCTCAGCATTCGTAAAGAAGATGCTGCGAAAATCACGCTGAAGGAGGGTGCTTCTAATCTATGAGTTATTTGTTTGCGCTGGCAGGAAATCAGAACTGCGGAAAGACGACACTGTTTAACTGTTTGACAGGCAGTAATCAGCATGTAGGAAATTTTCCAGGGGTTACGGTAGAGAAAAAGGAAGGACAGCTGCGAAATCATAAAGATGCGTATGTGGTTGATCTTCCGGGAATATATTCACTGTCACCTTATACCTCGGAGGAGGTAGTAACACGCGATTTTATTATTCAGCAGCATCCGGATGTGATTATCAATATCGTTGATGCTACCAATATTGAGCGTAATTTGTATCTAAGCCTGCAGCTGATGGAGCTGGAGGTGCCGATGGTGATCGCGCTGAATATGATGGATGAGGTCAGAGCCAGCGGTAATAATATTAAGGTAAAGCAGCTGGCAGAGCAGCTTGGCGTACCGGTTATTCCGATTTCTGCCGTGAAAAATGAAGGGGTCTCAGAGCTGGTACATCAGGCGCTGGAGGTGGCTAAAAATCATCAAAAGCCGCAAAAAATGGATTTTTGCCATGGAGAGGTCCATGTGGCCGTCCATTCGATTGCCCATATTATTGAAGAGAAAGCGATGGAAAAGGGACTGCCACGTCGCTATGCCGCTACGAAAATGATCGAAGGAGATACGCCTACGATTACGCTTTTGGGGCTGACGGAAAATGAAAAGCATATCGTGGATCATGTCGTGCAGAACATGGAAGAGAAACTGGGGACGGATCGGGAAGCAGCACTTGCAGATATGCGCTATAGCTATATTGAATCTGTCTGTCAGATGTGTGTGTTGAAACAGGGCGATACAAAAGAGCAGGTACGGTCGGAAAAAATGGATCGTCTGCTGACGCATAAGATTTTGGGTATTCCGATTTTTCTGGGTGTTATGCTGCTGATTTTTTGGCTTACCTTTGATCTCTTGGGGGCGCCGCTGCAGGACTGGCTTGGAATGGGAATTGATGCGCTTACGGATGTAGTAGAGAAAGGCCTTGTTTCGCTGCAGGTGCAGCCATGGCTGCAGTCGCTGATTGTGAACGGAATCTTTGCCGGCGTTGGAAGTGTACTTTCCTTCCTGCCCATTATTGTGCTGTTGTTTTTCTTTCTTTCACTTTTGGAGGACAGCGGCTATATGGCCAGGGTGGCATTTGTCATGGATAAGCTGTTGCGCAAAATTGGACTTTCCGGACGCTCTTTTGTGCCCATGCTGATTGGCTTCGGATGCAGCGTGCCGGCCATTATGGCGACACGGACGCTTTCAAGTGATCGTGATAGAAAGATGACGATTTTATTGACGCCATTTATGTCATGCAGTGCTAAGCTGCCCATCTATGGCATGATTACAGCAGCTTTTTTTCCGCATGCAGCGGCGCTGGTGATGATCGGCATGTATGTGCTGGGTATTCTGGTGATGGTGCTTTCCGGACTGCTGCTGAAAAATACGGTTTATAAAGGGGATTCAGTACCTTTTGTGATGGAGCTGCCGGCCTATCGTTTCCCGAGTCCGAGAAGCGTCATGCTGCATATGTGGCAGAAGGCGAAGGACTTTTTGCGTAAAGCCTTTACTATCATTTTTGTGGCATCAATTGTGATTTGGCTGCTGCAGAGTTTCAACTGGTCTTTGCAGTATGTGGAGGATGGGGCAGGCAGTATTCTGGCCTCTGTTGGCAGCTTTATTGCGCCCATTTTCAAGCCGATTGGATTTAGTGACTGGCGCGCAGCAACAGCGATTATCACAGGCTTTACGGCGAAGGAATCTGTGGTGAGTACAATGTCGGTGTTGACAGGAGCAGCTACGGACGCTCAGCTTTCGGTCATTTTGTCAGAGATGTTTACAACGGCGAGCTCGCTTTCGTTTTTGACGTTTACTATTTTGTATATGCCTTGTGTGGCCGCTTTTGCTGCTTCTAAGCGAGAGATGGGATCATGGAGGGGAGCGATCGGAAATGCGGTTTATCAGACGGCAGCCGCCTATCTGGCAGCGCTTCTGGTGTATTTTGTAGCCGGCGTTCTGCTGCCTTTATGAGAAAGCTAGGATTTGTCATAAGGTTGTCAAAGAGTTTTAAGTGGAAGTGTTGCATAAGAAAGCGAGTTATGCTAAAATAAATTCTGTAGAATATATACGAAGGCGAAGGTGTCTTGTTAGGAGGTATGCGTGGGACAAGACAGAAGAGTCTGGAAGGGACTCGCTTCTTTTTTACAGCTCAGCTATCTGATTCTGATTCCGGTTGTATTATGTACTTTGCTGGGGAAATGGCTGGAAAGCAAATGGGACACCGGTGGTATTCTGATTGTTATTTTCATCTTACTTGGTATCGCCGGCGGTCTCAGGAATCTATATATGTGGTCCATTGCACAGGTGCGGATGAGTCAAAAAGAGGAACAGCGCCGTGGATTTGATGAAGGAGATCAAAATCATGTTCGATGATACGTTTTCTCTGTTTTGGCAATTGGCCTGGAAAATCGCAGCGATCTGCTTGCTGATTTTTGCAGCAGGGGCATTTTTTGCAGATCCCTTATCATGGGGATTAGGCTGCCTTTTAGGAGGCGGGTTTACGCTCCTCCGGCTTCGCATGATGCAAAGTTCCATAGAAAAGTCCGTCCAAATGGATGCCAAAAGAGCCTCCCGCTACGCGAAGGCTCAATATATTTTGCGCTATTTTTTGTCGGCAGCCGTACTGGCCGCCTCCGCCATTCTCCCGTGGCTCAATCCGATCAGCACCGTTCTGGCTATGATATCGCTCAAAGCAGCCACTTATATTCAGGGAGTTTTGGATAAGAAATTCAGACCGGAAGAGGACTATCCCATCGTAGAATGGGAGGAAGAAGAGGAAGGCGAAGATGAGGAGTGGGATCGTTGGCAGACCTATCATCGCAAGGCCGGGAAAAAATTAAGGTATGAGCTGCAGCAGGGCGTACTTAAAAAGCAGCCTGACGTGAACATAAAGGCAGAAGAGGCATCACCGGCAGAGCCGGAAGAAGCTGATGGCCAGCTCTCTCTTTTCGATCCGGAGGATCCGCAGTAAAATTATAATGTTACATCATTGCAAGGCATGATAGCAGGAGGAAAGGATGAATCTTAACAGATTGCTTTGGCTGGCAGCTGCCGGCGAGGAAGAAATGGATTTTAATATCCATGTATTAAAACGAATTCAGATTGGCAATTTAGAATTTGCATTTACCAATTCTCTGTGGTACGCCATGTGGATTTGTATTTTTTTGATTATCTTTGCCGTCATTATTCATTTTAAATTGAAAAAAGTGGATCCGCTGAAACCGCCGAAGGGGTTTATGAATCTGCTGGAAATGGCCGTTGAGTTTCTGCATAAAAATACAATTGATACCATGGGAAAGCAAAATGCAGGGTTCACGTCTTTCTACGGCTGTTTTATGTTTTATATTTTGATATGCAATCTGGCCGGTATGCTGGTATGGTTTGTGCCTAATGGTGCAGGAGGGATTACTATCAGCTTTATGCGGCCGCCGACAGCAGACCTCGCAGTTACGCTGAGCATGGCGCTCATTACATTCTTTATGACACAGGGCTTTGCCATTAAGGCAAAGGGCGTAAAGGGATGGCTGAAGGCGCTCACGGAGCCTGTTGCTTTATTAACGCCGATCAATTTGATCGGTGAAGTAGCGAATCCGGTTTCGCTGAGCTTCCGTCTGATGGGAAATCTGCTGGCCGGCACGATTATTATGGGTCTTATTTATGCGCTGCTTCCTTATGTAGCGTATGTGTTTACGCCGCCGCTTCATTTCTATTTTGATCTGTTTGCAGGCGTACTGCAAAGCTACATTTTTGTCATGCTCAGTATGATTTATGTGAGCGGTGCGATGGAATAAGTTCGGCACGCCGAACCGGATCATCATTCATTAGAATTTTGGGGCCGAGCAGCCTTGAAAGAATATATGTTATGTTGCCGGCAATGCCGGCTAAAAAACAAGGAGGATAAATAATATGGCAGAGTATAGTTTGGAACAGGGCGCAGCATTAATTTTGGGATGTTCCGCAATTGGCGCAGGCATTGCAATGATTGCAGGTTTGGGACCTGGTATTGGTCAGGGTTTTGCTGCCGGTAAAGGCGCAGAGGGTGTATCTCGCCAGCCGGGTGCTGCCGGTACGATTACCAGAACGATGCTGATGGGCGCCGCTGTTGCAGAGACCACCGGTATTTACAGCTTGTTTATTGCTATCATGCTGGTATTTGCAAATCCGCTGGTATCCAAGTATATGAATTTGTTTAAATAAGACGTTTGGAGGAAATCAGAATGCTTCAAACCATATGGCTGGCGGTGGAGGATTCGTATATCATCGACTTTGAGGCCTTGCCTTTGCAGATGCTTTTTCATGCGATCATGATTTTGATCATGTTCTTTGTGCTGGGCAAACTGGTATTTAAGCCGGTTTTGAATATATTGCAGAAACGCCGGGAGGCGATTCAAAGCAATATCGACAGCGCGGAGGCGCAGAAAAAAGAAGCGCAGCTTTTAAAAGAAGAATATGAAGCGAAGCTGGGCGGAGTCATGAAGGAGCGGGAGGACATCCTGGCAAAGACACATAAAGATGCGCTGCAAAAAGAGGCGGCGATTGTAGAGAAAGCACACGGTGAGGCGGATCGGATCAGGGAGAGAGCGCAGCGTGATATTACGCAGGAGCGCGACAAGATGAGAGATGAGCTGAAACAGGAAACGGTGCAGCTTGCATCGGCTATGGCAGAAAAGCTGATGCAGCATTCTACCACGCCGGAAGATCAAAAGCGGCTTTTGGATCAGGCCGTAAAGGAAATGGAGGAGGCAGATTGGCGTCAATAATTGCAAAGCGATATGCAAAGGCGCTGTTTGATCTGGCTCAGAACCGGAAAAATCTGGAAGCCATGCAGGCTGATGTAAGCTGGGTTAAGCAGACTTTTGAAAGTCAGCCCCAATTAGAGCATATGCTGCTGCTTCCCAATATGCCGAAGGAAGAGAAGAAGCAAGTGCTGAAGGCAATTGCAGAGGACAGCATTTCAGAGTCTATGCTGGGGCTTTTATATTTGTTGGTTGATAAAGGGCGGATTTTATATCTGCCCGAAATTTTGAGGGAATACCAAAGGCTTTATCGAGAAGAAGCAAGAGTGGCCGAGGTCAGTGTGAAAAGTGCTGCGGCATTGACGCAGGAGGATGAACAGCAGATTCAGACAGCGCTGGAAAAGGCGCTTAAGCGTCAGGTGATTCTGCGTACGGAGGTCAGTCCTGAGCTAATCGGCGGGCTTGTAGTACGCGTCGGTGATCAGGTTTTTGATAATTCTCTTCGCACAAAGCTTCAAAATATGAAGAAGGACTTACTTCAAAAGAAGATTAGTCAGGAGGTAGCAAGGTGAGTTTACGACCAGAAGAGATTAGCGCCATCATACGCAAAGAGATCGAAGGCTACAGTAATCAGGCCACGATGGATGAGGTCGGCACGATTTTGGAAGTCGGCGATGGAATTGCGCGTATTTTTGGCCTTGCCAATGCCATGGCCGGCGAGTTGCTTGAACTGCCTGGCGGCATCATGGGGATGGTGCTTAATTTAGAAGAAGATAATGTTGGCGCCGTGTTGCTTGGCGATGACAGTCAGATTAAAGAGGGCGATCTGGTAAAACGTACCGGGCGCGTAGCAGAGGTGCCGGTTGGCGATAGTATGATCGGCCGCGTAGTGAATGCACTTGGACAGCCGATTGATGGAAAGGGTCCGATTCTGACGGACAAAACCAGACCGGTAGAGCGTGTTGCACATGGCGTATTAGAAAGAAAATCAGTAGATACACCTCTGCAGACAGGAATTAAGGCTATTGATTCTATGGTTCCGATTGGGCGCGGTCAGCGTGAGCTGATTATCGGAGATAGGCAGACCGGTAAAACAGCGATTGCGCTGGATGCGATCATCAACCAAAGAGGAAAAAATGTATTGTGTATTTATGTAGCGATTGGTCAGAAAGCTAGTACAGTGGCGCAGCTCGTAAAGAATCTGGAAGAGCATGGAGCCATGGATTATACAACGGTTGTAGCAGCTACAGCCAGCGAGCTGGCGCCGCTGCAGTATTTAGCGCCCTATAGCGGATGCGCCATCGGCGAAGAATGGATGGAAGCCGGCAAGGATGTTTTGGTTGTTTATGATGATCTGTCCAAACATGCTGTGGCCTATCGGGCCATGTCCCTGCTTCTAAAGCGTCCGCCGGGACGAGAGGCATATCCGGGTGATGTATTCTATCTGCATTCCCGGCTGCTGGAAAGAGCATCTAAACTGAGCGATGAGCTTGGCGGCGGCTCTTTGACAGCACTGCCGATTATTGAAACGCAGGCCGGCGACGTATCGGCTTATATTCCTACAAATGTTATTTCTATTACCGATGGTCAGATTTATCTGGAAACGCAGCTTTTCAATCAGGGCGTACGTCCCGCTATCAATGCGGGTCTGTCTGTATCGCGTGTGGGCGGTGCAGCTCAGATTAAGGCTATGAAAAAGGTATCCGGCTCGCTGCGTGCAGAGCTGGCGCAGTATCGTGAGCTGGAATCCTTCTCTCAGTTCGGTTCCGAGCTGGATCAGGATACGCTGAGCCGTCTGGAGCATGGAAAACGGATTGTAGAGGTGCTTAAGCAGCCGCAGTATCAGCCCATATCGGTTGAGCATCAGGTGATTACCCTGTATGCTATGACGAAACGGTATTTAGAGGAGATTCCGGTGGAGCAGATTCTGGAGTTTGAAAAAGGATTGCTGGCATATTGTGATGAACAGCATCCGCAAATTGCTCAGGCTCTTACAAAAGAAAAGATATTATCACCGGAAATTGAACAAGAGCTCCAGCAGGCCATCGAAGCTTATCGCAATCAGTTTTTAAAAGGATGAAGGGCATCATAAAAACAGAAGGAGGTAAGCATGGCTAATACCAGAGAAATTCAGCTTCGGATTCGCAGTATTTCCGGAACACAGCAAATTACCAGAGCAATGAAGCTGGTATCCACAGCCAAGCTTCAAAAAATCCGGGGAATTGCCGAAGAAGGGCGTCCGTATTTTAACAGGGTATATCAAACGGTATGTTCCATTTTGCAGGCATCGACAGAGGATGTGAGTACGCTGGCAGGCTTTTCTGCACCGGCTGGCGCCGAAAATATGCCGATGGCATATGTTCTGATCACGGCTGACCGCGGATTGGCAGGCGGCTACAATGCTAATATTTGCCGTCTGCTGGAAAGTGAAATTGCAGAAAAGGATCAGGCGCTGATTATCACAATCGGCAAACGCGGACGAGAATATTTTGAGCGCAGAGGCTATCAGGTGGATGCTCATTTTGATCAGGATGGAGAAGCACCGCAGATGGCGCAGATCAATCGAATCTCCCGTTATGTGATGGGACTTTATACAGAGGGAAAGGTAAGCGGTGTGCGCATTGCTTATACAGCCTTTCAAAATACGCTCAGTCAGACTCCTCAGCTTATACAGCTGTTTCCTCTGAATCAAGAGGATTTTCAAGCTGAGGAAGAGCCGATTTCTATGAATTATGAACCGGGAGCGGAAGAGGTAATGGCAAGGATTATGCCGCTATATATTTCCGGTGTCCTGCATGGCGCATTAGCAGAAGCAGCTGCCAGTGAGCAGGGGGCGCGTATGACAGCCATGGATGCGGCTACGGATAATGCAGGCGATATTATCGACCGTTTAACGCTCCAGTATAATCGAGCCAGACAGGGACATATTACGCAGGAGCTGACGGAAATTATCAATGGCGCTGCGGCGTTAGAATAGGAGAAAACCAATATGCACGGTAAAATTTTGCAGATTATTGGTGCAGTGCTGGATATCCAGTTTAGTCCGGATCATTTGCCGGCGCTGTATCATGCAATTGAGATTCCTAAGCCGGATGGTACCAAGCTGATTGCAGAGGTGGCGCAGCATCCCGGTGATGATGTAGTTCGCTGTATCTCCATGGGTTCTACTGATGGACTGCAACGGGGGATGGAAGCGATCGATACCGGTCATCCCATTACGGTGCCGGTCGGTACGGCAACGCTGGGCAGGCTCTTTAATGTAACAGGAGAGCCAATTGACGGAAAGCCGGTGGCAGATGACGTGGAGCGCTGGTCGATCCATCGCAAGGCTCCCGAATTTGTGGAGCAGTCGACTGAAACGGAAATTTTGGAAACAGGAATTAAAGTCGTTGACCTTTTGTGCCCATATTCGAAAGGCGGAAAGATTGGCTTGTTCGGCGGAGCCGGAGTGGGCAAGACAGTGCTGATTATGGAGCTGATCCGCAACATCGCCACAGAGCATGGAGGCTTTTCCGTGTTTACGGGTGTGGGAGAAAGAACCCGTGAAGGAAATGACTTGTATTATGAAATGAAGGAATCCGGCGTACTGGATAAGACGACGCTGGTATTCGGACAGATGAATGAACCGCCGGGAGCGCGTATGCGCGTGGGCCTGACGGGACTGACAATGGCAGAGTATTTTCGTGATCAGAGCGGACAGGACGTGCTTCTTTTCATTGATAATATCTTTCGTTTTATTCAGGCTGGTTCTGAGGTTTCTGCACTGCTGGGGCGCATGCCGTCAGCTGTAGGATATCAGCCTACGCTGGCCAATGAAGTAGGAGCTCTGCAGGAAAGAATTACGTCTACCAAAAACGGATCTGTTACCTCGATTCAGGCTGTGTATGTGCCGGCAGATGATTTTACAGATCCGGCGCCGGCAACGACTTTTGCACATCTGGATGCCACGACGGCTCTTTCACGTTCTATTGTAGAACTTGGAATTTATCCGGCGGTGGATCCGCTGACTTCCACTTCCAGAATTTTGGATCCTAAGGTGATCGGAGAAGAGCATTATGAAACAGCTCGCAGTGTACAGGCGATTTTGCAGCGTTATAATGAGCTGCAGGATATCATTGCGATTCTGGGTATGGATGAGCTTTCCGAAGAGGATAAGCTGACGGTCAGCCGTGCCAGAAAGGTGCAGCGTTTCTTGTCGCAGCCTTTCCATGTGGCAGAAAACTTTACGGGGCAGCCAGGCGTGTATGTGCCGTTATCTGAAACAATCCGAGGCTTCCGTGAGATTCTGGAAGGAAAGCATGACGATATTCCGGAAAGTGCCTTCCTTATGGCAGGTACAATTGATGAACATCTGAAAAAAGCGAAGGGATGAGCCTAATGGCAGAGCAGTTTAAATTGCGAATTATAACGCCGGAGCGGATCTTCTATGAAGACGATGTGGAGATGATCGTTTTTCAGTCGGTTGAAGGAGAATTGGGAGTCTTGGCGGGACACATTCCGCTTACGACTGTCATCGACTCGACGGTATTTTATTTGAAGCATACGATGGAAGAACCGCAGAAAATGGCGGCTGTCCATGAGGGATTTGTTCAGATTTTGCCGGATCAAGTGACAGTGCTTACCGAGTCTGCGGAATGGCCGGAGGAGATTGATGCAGAACGGGCGAAGGCGGCGAAAGAACGAGCTGAGAAACGCCTGGAGCAGAAAAGCGAAAACCGCGATCTGGATTTGCGCCGTGCGCAGCTGGCGTTGATGCGCTCACTTACGAGACTGGAGCTGAAGCGGTAAAAGAATCTGTTGAAAAGTCAATAGCACCATCTTTCTTGATGGTGCTATTTTTTAGAAAGGAAAGTTTGAATGTACGCAGTGGAAATGGTGCGCATGGCGGAGCGCTTTTCGCTTGTCAATCTGACGCCGGGGCTTGCTTTGAAAGATCGATGGATCTTGCATTCGGATTTGAACCGGCCGGCGCTGCAGCTGACGGGATATTATGAATATTTTGATTCCGAACGAGTGCAGCTGATTGGAAAAGTGGAGTATTCTTATCTGATATCGCTGAGTCAGGAGGATCGCAGACATGTGTTTGAAAGGCTGTTCTTGACGGATATTCCTTGTCTGATTGTGTGCAGAGGGCTTGGAGATTTATTTGAAGAATCCA